>JAIRJU010000076.1 GCA_031260485.1 Pseudomonadales bacterium
GGTCGATCACTTCCTGACAGCGGCGCTCCATCTCGGCGTTGTCGCGCTGTACCGAGGCAAAATCAAGTTCCTGATTACCCGTGCCCGAGGCCAGCGACGACGCCGCGCCGCCGCCCAAGCCAATCAAGAGCGCCGGGCCACCCAGCACGATCAGGCAGGCGCCTACGGGAATGTCGCGCTTTTCCACATGCCGCGCGCGGATGTTGCCGTAGCCGCCCGCGATCATGATCGGCTTGTGATAACCGCGGATTTCCAGCACGTTTGGGTCATCCAGCGCCGGTTCAAAGGTTTGCAGTTCAAAGGTACGGAAATAGCCACACAAATTGGGGCGACCAAATTCATTGTTGAACGCAGCGCCGCCGAGCGGCCCCTCCAGCATGATCTGTAGCGCCGACGCCATGTGCGCCGGGCGGCCAAAGTCGATTTCCCAAGGCTGCACGAAACCCGGAATGCGCAAATTCGACACAGTGAAACCTGTCAAACCCGCTTTGGGTTTGGCGCCAATGCCGGTGGCGCCTTCGTCACGAATTTCGCCGCCCGCGCCGGTCGACGCGCCCGGAAACGGCGCGATGGCCGTGGGATGGTTGTGCGTTTCCACCTTGGCCAGAATGTGTATCGGCTCTTCGTGAAAGCCGTAGAGCCTGGTGCCCGGATCGGGGAAAAACCGCCCGGCGGTGGCGCCTTCAAAGACCGCCGCGTTGTCTTTATAAGCGGAAAGCACACCCTTGCTGTTCTCTTTGTAAGTGTTGCGAATCATGCCGAATAACGACAATTCTTGAGTCCGCCCCTCGAGTGTCCAGGTGGCGTTGAAAATTTTATGACGGCAATGCTCGGAATTGGCTTGAGCGAACATCATCAATTCGATGTCGTTCGGATTGCGGCCCAGCGCCGTAAAGCTCTCGGCTAGATACGTGATTTCATCCTCCGCCAGCGCCAGTCCCAAGCTGCTGTTGGCCGCCGCGATGGCCGCCTTGCCCTGGCCCAGCACATCTATTGCGGTGAGCGGCCGCGGCGCGGCGCTATCGAACAAAACCTGCGCCGCCTCCACCTCTGGCAGCACGGCCTGGGTCATGCGATCGTGCAAGAGCGGCGCCAGCAGCGCCAATTGCGCCGCGGTGGCGCCCGGCAAAAAGTACTGCTCGCCGCGCTCGATGCGCGCGATTTTCGCTTGCAGACCACAATTGTGCGCGATGTCGGTGGCCTTGCTCGACCACGGCGAAACCGTGCCCGGACGCGGCACCACCAAGAGGCTCGGTGTTTCTGGCGGGGGCGCGTGCAAGGCGCTGTCGTCACGCGGCCCGTATTGCAAAAGACGCTCCAACAAGGCGCGTTCGTCATCCGTAAGTGCCGCCCGCAACGCGACAAAATGCAGATAGCGCGCCTCTACCGCCGCCAGCGTGGGTACTTGAGCCTGAAGCGTTTGCAGCAGTTTCTGGCGGGAAAAAGCGGAAAGCGCGGAAGCGCCAGACAAGATGAGCATGAAGGAAGCCCGAGGTTGGAGCCGTGCGGCAAAAACGCGCGCATTTTAGTGGGTTTACCTCGGCAAGGACAGGACAATCACTGTTCCCTCGCCGCCTTGGCGGTTTTATTTATACAGAGGGCGCTTAACGCCTGCGGCGAAAAAATTCACGCAGCAAGGTGGCGCATTCGTCTTCGAGTACGCCGCCTTGCACCTGTAATTGGTGGTTGTAGGCCGGATGCGTGGCCAATTGCTGCTGGCTTACCACCGCGCCCGCGCGCGGCTCCAGCGCACCGAACACCAAGCGCTCCACACGCGCATGGATCAGCGCGCCCACGCACATGGTGCAAGGTTCGAGGGTCACGTAGAGCGTGCTGAGCGGCAGACGGTAATTGTCTGCCGCTCTGGCGGCGGCGCGCAGCGCCACGATTTCGGCATGGGCGGTGGGGTCCTTGCTGGAAATCGGGCAGTTATAGCCCTGCCCCACGATTTCGCCCGCACGCACCAACACCGCGCCTACCGGCACCTCACCTGCTTGCTCCGCCTGCCGGGCCAGCAGCAAGGCTTGCCGCATCCAGTGCGCATCCGCCTCGCTCATGCGTCCTTGAGACACTCCGATCCAAGATAGCCACCGCCGCCGCAATAGGTTACGTCTTGCAGTTGCAGCAAAATGCCGTCGGGATCGGTGAAATACAGCTCCGGCGTGCCGCCCGGCGCACCGCCGCGTTCGGGCTGGCGCAGGCTGACATAGTGCATCAAGGGCCCTGTCGTCTGTTGCCCTTCAGGGCGTGGGCTCAGGCCATAATCGCTCAACTTGGCCCGCACCTTGTCCACGTCAAAATCGTACATGTTGAAGCTGCCGTGATTCAGCGTGGCTGGCGCGCGCGCGCCCCCTGCGCCGGCGTACATCACGAACTGATGCCCATCGCCGATGCCGGTAACCGGCGCATTCGGCCCTTGATAGGCTTGCACCTTGAGATCAAAGGCTTGCTGATAAAACGTATTGGCCGCAGCGCCATCGCTGACAAAAGCCGTAAAGTGGTTGAGTTCCTGCAAGCGCAGCAAGCCCGGGGCGACCGGCTCCGGCGCCGGGCAATTCGCGCCGAGCGGACCACCGCCACCGCAGTAACTGGGATCGCTCAACTGCACGATCAACCCGCGCTCATCCGCAAAAAACAGCGCTGACGTCTCCCCACGCCGCTTCACCCAGGTACACATGGCGTTGTCGAGGCCGGGCAAGGCGGAATCCGGCTCCGCGATCGGCTTGAAGCCCATGCCTTCGAGCGCCGCCTGGAGCCTGGCGAGGTCGTAGTCTTCCACCGTGTAGCCGATATGCGTGATGGCGGTTGGCTCATCAACCAACCTGGGGCGGATGGCCATGAACTGATTGCTGTCGCCGATCTTGAGTATCAGGCGCTCGCCATCACGCGCCTGCACCGGCATCCCGAACAAACCTTGATAGAAGCGCGCGCTGCGCCCAGGATCGCTGACGCGAATCTCAAAATTGTGCAACTTGCGCAAACGAATACCGGAACTGCTCTGCGCCAGCGCCAGGCGGCCCAGCAGCAAGGCCGGTACCGCGCCAAGCAGCGAGCGGCGCAAAGGGCTGATGGGGCTATTGCTGATAGGGCTATTGCTGATGGAGCTATTGATGGGGCTATTTTTGTCATTGAGGTGCATGGTGTGTGACTCCAGGTTTTCCGCTGAACATTCGGTTTTTCAGGCTACGACGAAAGCAGCATGGTAACGAGCGTTTTGCTTTGGCGTCCAGAGCGCGGCCTTGGCTTGACAATGACGACACGCTATGTGACTTTTCGCGACTCTTCAGGCTGCCTGACCTGAACGATAGATTCAAACAGGCGCGATTCCAATATCCCGGCAAAAATTTACAGAGGGCTACATCATGAAAATCCACGCATTGACACTTGCCTGCTCCTTGTTCGCGCTGGGCCTGCCCGCGCTGGCTCAACAAGGCGGCGGCGGTGGCGGCGGTCAACAACAGCGGCCACCGCAAGATACCAGCATGAGTTTCTTCGTCACCAGCGTTGGCCTTGGTGACGGCGCCAATCTCGGTGGTCTCGCTGGCGCCGATGCGCACTGCAAAGCCTTGGCCGAAGCCGCTGGCTCTACCGGTAAAACCTGGCACGCCTACCTCAGCACCAATGGCGCTGGCGGCGTAAACGCCAAAGATCGCATCGGCAACGGCCCCTGGTACAACGTCAAGGGCGTCATGGTGGCGCGCAACGTCGAGCACCTGCACTACAGCAACGTCCTCATGAGCAAGCAAAACACGCTCACCGAAAAAGGCGAACTCATCAATGGCATCGGCGATGCTCAACCGCTCCAACATGACATGCTCACCGGCTCCAACCCGGACGGCACCGCCAGCGAGTTCACCTGCAACAATTGGACCTCCAACGGCGATGGCGCCGCCGTAGTAGGCCACGTCGACCGCGCGGGTGGCGGCGCCATGGCCGAATCCTGGAACGCTGCGCACAATTCCCGCGGTTGCAGCCAGGAGCAGTTGATCCCCTCCGGCGGTAACGGCTATTACTATTGCTTCGCCGTTACTGGCGAATAAACGTCTCCATGTTCGGCAAAAACCCCGCGCAAGCGGGGTTTTTTGTTTCACGCTGCGTATCACATTACTCTTCAGTTAGACGCTTGCGCCCGTAACGCTGTTTATCTTTCGGCAAGAGCGGCCCGGCTAAGCCGCTGCCGAGCAAGTGCACCTTGGGCGTTTTCACCAAACGCTTGGCTTCTACAATCCCGCGCGTCTGCACTCAGCATTGGGTTATCTGTCGCCCAACGACTACGCGAGGAGGCAGAGGCAAAAAACGATAGATAAATTCCCCCTCCTGTGGAGGTGCGCTCGGGCTAGCGGCGGCAACAGACTCGATGCGGAAACTTAAGATTCTTGCTACTCCATACGCTGCCCGATACTGGTAAACGGATTGCGCTCTTCCGCCACCGATACCGCGAGTCGCGTGGCGCGGCCAAGAATGTTGGCGGCGGGCACGAAGCCGAACACGCGCGAGTCTTCACTGTTGTTGCGGTAATCGCCCATCACGAAATACGCCTGTTCAGGCACCACCACTTCCTCGCGCAACTGCTGCACCAGGTAGCGCTGATTGACCTGGAGATAATGCTCACGGCCATCAATGGTTTCCACCGCGCGCAGGATGCCGCTGGTATTACCATCGTCGATCACCGTGAGCGGCAAGGCGACGCCGTTGACCAGCACGCGGATGCCATCGGTGCGGATGCGATCACCCGGCACGCCGATCACCCGCTTGATGTAGACCTCATCCACGTGCGGCGCTTGAAAGGTGATGATGTCGCCGCGGCGCGGTTCCTGCCAGGCCCACAAGCGCCCTTTGGTGAAGGGCAGCGCCGGGCCGAGCAAGGTCTTGTTCACCAGTACCACATCACCTGGATAAATCGTGGGCTCCATGGAGCCCGTGGGCACCGGGTTCCAGTCGGCGATGGCGGTACGAAAACACAGCACGCCCAGCACGATGAAGAAGATGCCGCGGTGGCGGCGCAGAAACTTACGCATGGTTTACCTCTTGAATGACACTGAATAACACTGATTGTGAATGCGGCCAATGTTTACCGGCCAGGTATAATCTCGCCTCATGTATACCCTCCACGATCTCTTCCCACTCCTGGCGCTGCTCCTTTGCGGCGGCTACTGGTGGCGCACC
>JAIRJU010000122.1 GCA_031260485.1 Pseudomonadales bacterium
TGGCGGCGCCAGACACTGAAGCAAATACTGACGCCACCAAACCAAGCGCCGCCGTGAAAATCGAGGCAGTAAGCGGCAAGGTGATTCCTCTGGTGGCGGGAGAGCGCTTGACGATTCCAGCCGCTGCGCCACAAGCAACAGCATCATCCATCGCGGCGCCATCAATCGCACGCGATCAACTGGCGCCGGATGAGGTTGAGGTGAAGCTGGCCTGGCGGGTGGGGATGCTGGTGTTTCAAGGCGAACCGCTGGAAACCGTGCTGCAAGAAATTGGCCGCTATACCACGGTGAAACTGGAGGCGGATGCCGCCATCCGCGATATCCGCATAGAGGGCCTGTTTCGTGCGGGCGACATTGATGGCCTGCTCATTTCGATGGAAAAGAATTTCAACGTAAGTTCGCAACGCACCGGGGCAGACCAGATTCTGTTCACCGCGCGTACCCAGGAGGAATGACTGGGCAATCATGATCAAAGCCAAGGGGAGCCAAGCAGGGTGCATAAAGGCAAGAGCAGCGCTTCCTGTTGCGGGCTTGAGCAGCGGCGGCAGGCTGGGAAGCTGGGCAATGGCGGGGTGTCTGGTGGCGGTATCGTGCCTGGCGTTTGCGCAGAACGAAGGAACGTTCCATTTCGATATTCCACGGCAGTCAGTGCAAAAAGCGCTGCTGGACTTGGCGCAGCAGGCGCAACTGCCGCTGCTGTTGCCCATGAATGCCTTCAGCGATTTGCAGGCCAATGCGCTTGATGGCGAGTATTCGGTGCCCGAAGCGCTGGCGCGTTTGTTGGAAGGAACCCGCGTAAAAGCGCGGCTCGATCAATCAGGGCAGTTGATCGTCGAAAAAATTGCCGATAGCGGCGTTAACAACAACCTTACAGGGGAAGCACGCATGTCTGAAAACAAAACCAGAAAAAATTTGTTGGCCGCTGCCATTGCGGGCCTGTTTTCAGGCGCGGCGGAACACGCGCTGGCGCAGGAGGCGGCATCCGCCCAAGGGCTCGAAGAAATTACCGTTACCGGCAGCCGCATCCGCAACACCTCGGGCTTCGAGACGCCCACGCCTGTCACCTCGATCACGCCCTCTGAATTGAAGAGTTTCGAGCCGGGTAACACCGTGTCGCAGCAGTTGAATGCGCTGCCGCAATTTTTCAACAACCGCACCTCGCAGCAATCGGCTGATGGCAGCCGCTTCAGTCCGGCGGCCAACACCTACACCTTTCTCAACTTGCGCAGCCTCGGCGGCAACAGAACGCTGGTGTTACTCGATGGGCATCGTTTGCAACCGTCGGATAAAGCCGGCACGGTGAATCCTGATTTACTGCCCAATGCCTTGATGCGCAGTGTCGATGTTGTCACTGGCGGCGCGTCGGCGGCTTACGGCGCGGATGCCGTCGGCGGCGTGGTGAACTTTATTTTGGACCGGGAGTTCGAGGGGCTCAAACTGGAAGCCAGCACCGGCCAGCACGAAGGCGGCGTGGGCCAGCAGTGGCAGGTTGGTGTGGCGGCGGGCTTGTCTTTCATGGCGGGGCGCCTGCATGTCGTCGGTTCTTTCGACAACTTGCAGATTGATCAGATTCGCGGCGATCGCAGCAGCATCAGCAGCTTTCGCCGTTGGGGTTGGGTGCGCAATCCAGATTGGACGCCTACTGCGCCGCTCGGCGTGCCGCAGCGGCTGACCTTTCCCGATGTCGTTTCGACGCTATCTTCACCCACCGGCCTGATTACCGCACCGGGCACGCCGCTCAACCGGATGCAGTTTTCGCTGGATGGCAGCGGCATCGTGCCCTTCGTCAACGGCAGTGTCACCTCGCTGCCGGGTCAGCAAGGCGGCACCAATTCCACCACCGGCGGCCCTGAAGCGGCGCTTGCCTACGACACTTTCGACAACAGCCCTTCGGCGTCGGCGGTAGTGGTGCGCTCCAGCTTTCTCGGGGTGAAGTACGAATTCTCCGAGCGCTTGAGTTTCACGCTGGATGGCCGCGCGGGCCGCACCGAGTCGAATAACCATTCGGTACGCGGCGGTTTTGAACTGGAATCGCCCTGGAACATGTTGATCGCGCCCGACAATGCCTTTCTGCCTGCGCAGGTGCGGGATTTGATGCTCGCCAACAACATCAGGGAACTGAATGTCAGCAAACTGGGTTCCTGGGTCGATCGGCCTGAGGTGGGTTCCAATACCATTACCGAGAATGTCTTGACGCAATGGCAGGTGAGTACTGGCTTCGAGTACAAACTTCCGGGTGTCGAGTGGACCTTGGAAGGGCATTATCAAACAGGCGAATCGAAGCGTAACCCTGAAGGCATCAATGTGATTCGAGAAGATCGCCTGTACCTCGCCATGGATGCGGTGCGCGATCCTGGCAGCGGAAAAATCGTATGCCGTGTGCAACTCTACAACCCCACGGTTGAACAATTGCGCGCCGCGGTGGCGGGCCGCAGCTCTGGCATTCCGCTCGATCCCACCAAACCGCCGGGCGTGCCGGGCAATACCAAGCCTTTGGAATCACCGATTGGTCTTGATAACACGATTGCCGCGTGCGTGCCGCTCAATCCCTTGGGCAGCGGCAACATGAGCCGGGAAGCGCTTGATTATGTGACAAGCTACAAAGGCGCCGATGGCATCGTGACGCAGAATTTCGCCGAACTGCTTTTGAGCGGCGAGTTATACCCCCTGCCGGCAGGGATGCTGAGCTTCGCCGCAGGGCTGACTTGGCGAGAACAATCGTTCTACGATTTTCCGGTGACGAACAGCGGCATCGGTGTCGATGGCAAGATTGTCACTACCGCCGATCTCGGCCCACCCATCAACGCGCCTGAGTTGGGCATTCGCGGCATTCCTGCCGGTATCGAAACCGGCAGCCCGAACCTGCATCTCTTTTCCACGGTGCCCAACATCGCTGGGGACACCAGTGTCACGGAATGGTTCGGTGAATTGCAGGTGCCCGTGTGGGAATGGCGCGGCGGCCAGCGCATCGATACCAACCTGGCATTTCGGCGCTCGAATTACGTGCGCAGCGGTGTCTCCGATAGCTGGAAGATCGGCATCGAGTCGCGCTTGCATCAGGATTGGCGCCTGCGGCTGACGCGCTCGCGCGACGTGCGCGAACCGACATTTCAGGAGCTGTTCGATGCCCAAGGCGGCGGTTCAGCGGTAAATGACCCTTTCTTCAATAACGCCAGCATTCAGACGAATACGCTATCGGGCGGCGATCCCAACCTGGCGCCTGAAATCGGCGATACCTCGACCGCGGGGCTTATCTGGCAGCCGAGTTTCATGACGGCGCTGGAAGGCTTGCAGGTGGCGCTCGATTGGTACGACATCAAAATCGCGGATCGTGTCGATACGCTTACCGCGCAACGCATCCTCGACGAATGCTACCGTAACAGCCTCTTTTGCGATCGCATCACGCGCGATTCTGCCACACAGCAATTGGTGAACGTGCGTCAATCCTACATGAACCTCAGCCAGGCGGCGGTGTCGGGTACTGATCTTGAGATTTCGTGGCGACATGCGGTAAGTTTCTTCGGCGGCGCGGCGGAAAACATCGGCCTGCGCTGGTTGGGTGCGTATTTGGACGAATCATCCACCACGCCGTTCGGCGGTACGCCGCGTAATATTGCGGGGCAGGTGGGCACGCCGCGCTATACGCACGTGCTCACCGCCAACTACGGTATCGGTGCGTATTCGTTCCAACTGCAAAACCGTTTTGTTGATTCCACCCTGCTCAATGTCGATTGGGTCGAGGGGCGTGATGTGGACATCAACTCGGTGGCATCCATGAGCTGGTGGAATGCGAGTGTTGGCTACCGTGGCGAGACGCGCGGCGGCGCGGCCTGGAGCGTGAATCTCAACATACAGAACCTGTTGAACGACGAGCCGCCAGTGGTGCCGAATTTCAGCACGCGCGGCGGCAGCCAGAGCTTTCCGGCGTCGTATGATGTGTTTGGGCGGCGCTATAACCTGAGTCTCAATTACAGTTTTTGACCCTTGTACAACGCGTGATCCTTTGAGGAGTGGCTACTTAAATGTGTGGACTGTTTGGAATTGACAGCAAGATGCGCAAGGCGCTGGCATCTATGCTACTGAGCGCAGCGCTGGCCTTGGTGGGGCAGGGGGCGTTTGCCCAGCATGGCCATCCGCTGCAAGGCAGTTGGAGCGGTAACTGGACCAGCGGCAGCCAGCAAGGGCGGCTGCTGGTGCTGCTGGACTTCAGTGTTGATCAGGTGATTTCAGGCAGCATCATCGAAGATGGCGTGCGCACGCCCATCAGCGAAGCCAGCCTCGATCCCGACACCTGGAGCGTAACGCTCAAAGGCGAACAGCAGGCGCCCGATGGCAGCAGCGCCCCGCTTGAAATCAAAGGCAAGATCGAAAATCTGGGCTCGATCACGGAGCGCAGCATTGTCGGTACCTGGCGCAAAGGCACAGCGAATGGCGCTGTGCGTCTCACCATAAATTGATGAATGTTCAATTGATGAATGTTCAATTGATGGACGTTCAATTGTTGGACGTTCAATTGATAATCAGGAGAGTGTTATGAAACAAGCTAGTCGTATGTCACAAGCTAATCGTATGCCGCAAGCCAAGCGCAGCCAGAGTTTGCTGCTGGGCGCGGCGCTGATGCTGAGCGGTGCCGCGTATGCTCACCATTCGTTCCCCGCGCAATACGACATCAACAAGCCCGGCACGGTGACAGGGATGGTGACGAAAGTGGATTGGCGTAATCCGCATGTTTATTTCTTCATGGATGTGAAGAATCCCGATGGCAGCATTACAGGGTGGTCTTTCGAGTTGGCCAATGTGTCTGCCATGCGCAGCCAGGGCTGGAGCAAGGAAACGCTGCACGCGGGCGATCTATTGGAGGTATCGGGCTCACTGGCGCGCGATGGCAGCCCGCTGCTCAACGCCACCGCGGTCAAGCGTGTGGATGGCGAACAGTTGCTGAGTTCCGGCAGCCGTCTTTGAGATCGGTTTCTTATCTCCAGGGTAAATAAACGATGAGTCAATATAAAATCAAAAAAATACAATGCCTGGCGCTCGCAGTGTTGCTGGCACTGCCATGGATGGCTCAGGCGCAGAGGCGCACAGGGGAAAGCAAGCCAACGCCGCGCTACCCTGACGGCTCCGTCAACTTTGGGCCAGCACCTGGCGAGCGCGGGCATTGGGATACTGGTGTGGGCAACTTGTCGGAAAACTTCGTGCAGATGAATGGCGCCTTTTTGGTACATCTCGACGAAGACCTCGATAAAGTGGCGCCGTTTCAGCCGTGGGCCAGAGCCTTGGTGAAATACCGCCTCGAAACCCTGGGCCGCGACGATCCGCATCCGCACTGTATGCCGAACGGCGGGCCGCGGCAGTTCCATACGCCGGTGGGCATCGAGATCACCGAGAGCCGCGATCGCAGCAAGATTTATGTGCTGTCGGGTGGCGGGCCGCATAGCTGGCGTACCATTTATATGGATGGCCGCGAGCATCCCAGTCTGGATGATTACGATCCCACCTATTTCGGCCATTCGATCGGTAAATGGGAGGGCGATACGCTGGTGGTCGATAGCGTGCATTTCAACGAGCGTTTCTGGTTTGCGCGCCGCCCGACCGGCATGGTGCATACCGATGCGCTGCATCTGATTGAACGTCTCTCGCGGCCCGACTACAACACGCTGCATTACGAGGTAACGATCGACGACCCCAAAGCGTACACGCGGCCCTGGACCGCAAGCTGGAATGTGCCCTGGATAGAGGAAGACATCGAAGAGTATTTCTGCCAAGACTACAACCTCGATGTGGATCACATCGTTGGCCCAGGCGGGGTTGAATGATAGTCTTTTGCAAGCGGATAGCGGCGCAAGCTCCCCTCGCCCACTTGTGGGAGAGGGGCCGGGGGAGAGGGAAATACTCATGCGAATAGTTGCCTGTTGATTACAAAACTCTAAAACCAGGATTCCATATCCCATGACTCAAAGCATACAGGTAAACGAATTCGTTGATGGGCAGCGCATTCGCAAGTTCAACATCATGCTCCTGGTGTGGAGTTTTCTGACGATGTTCGCCGATGGCTTTGATCTCAATTCACTGGGTTTTGCGGCGCCGGATCTCACGCGCGCCTGGGGTGTGGAACGCAGTGCGATGGGCGGCGTGCTCAGCGCGAATCTCTACGGTATTTTTCTGGGTGCACCATTACTCGGCTGGCTTGGCGACAAATATGGCCGCCGTCCTCTCATCATTGGCGGTACGCTGCTCTATGGTGTTGTCACCTTGCTCATGGCCCACACCACCACGATGGAACAGATGATGACGCTGCGCTTCATCGCAGGCGTCGGCATCGGCGGCATCATGCCGAACACCATCTCGCTCAATTCTGAACTTGCGCCCAAAAAATACCGCTCCATGCTGGTGATCCTGATGTTCATGGGCATCACCACGGGCAGCACGGGCGTGGGTCTCATCGCCGCTTATTTCATGCCTACTTACGGCTGGCCGGTGATTTTTCATACTGGCGGCGTGTTGCCGCTTGTGGTGGCTTGCGGCTTGTATTTTTATTTACCGGAATCGCTGAAACTGCTCGCGATCAACCCCGAGCGCCGCCATGAACTGATCGCCACCGCGCGCAAGATGCGCCCCGATTTGTCGATTGCCGACGATGCCGTGTTCATCAATCCGCCCAGCGTCACCGGCAGCGAAGGCAGCGTGGAGGAATTGTTCAAAGGCGGTCTCGCGCGGATCACGCCGCTACTGTGGCTCTGTTACACCATCGCGCTCATGGCCAATTTTTTCCTCAACAACACAATCCCCTTGATCTTCGATAAATATGGCATCGACGCGCAGGAAGCCGCGCTGGTTGCCACCTGGTATCACGCGGGCGGCACTTTCGGCGGATTGATAATCAGCGTGCTGCTCGATCGCAGCGGCTTTTTGATCGTGGCAGCCTTGTTCCTGCTCGCCATCCCCAGCATCGCGCTGCTGGGCGCGGTAGACATGCCATTCTATGGCTTGGCGCTTGCATCCAGTATGGCGGGCGTGGCGATCCTGGGCGCGCAATCAGGCAATAACGCCGCAGCGGGAATGATCTACCCCACCAACGTCCGCGGCAAAGGCGTTGGTGTCGCGCTCTCGGTGGGCCGCGTCGGCGCGATTCTCGGCCCCTATGCCGGTGCCGCCTTGCTCGGCATGGACATCACGATGCAGAGCCTGTTTTTGGTTTCAGCCATTCCTGTGGTCATTGGTCTTGTTGCGGCGCTCGCCCTTTCCTGGTTGTGTTATAGGCGCTTCAACAGTTTTCAGTTGGATGATACGCCGGTGGAATAGCGTGCTTACGCCGCCATTCTCCAATCATGCCCTGAATGCTCTAGCTGCAAATCCAGCATATTGGAACGGGTGTCCAGTTCTGCGAGGCGATCCACCAATGTTTTTATGGCGCCGCGTTCGTGTATCCATTCAAGGTAGAGCGCGCGAATGATTAGCTCGTTACTTCTGGGGGCTGGTACTTCTCCACGCTCCCAGCGCCCAACGGTTTGCTCTTCTACCCCTAAATAGCTCCCGAGTTTTTTCTGCGACAGGTTCAGCTCTATGCGCAGAAACCTTATTTCTCTCCCGGTGAGTGGACGCCGGGCGTTGGCCAATAATTGGCCGATGACTTTATGGAGCCCGTCCGCGTCTTCTATGGCAATGGTTTCACCATATTCTGAGTGTTGCGCTATGACGTATCCATTGGTGAGGTATACGTTATCTAGCCCACTTTCGGTGTAGTGATACATGGCTCGCTTCTCCTAATACACGGTGATGATGAGAGCATCGCTCGAAGCCGATGGGAATTCGATGGCCAATACGACAGTGAGATATACCCCCGCGGAAAATCCCTCTATCTTGCATTTCCAGTCTCCGAGTCTTCCTTGGTAAGGGCCTTGTGTCATCATGCTGCTCGAGCTTTGTAAAACTCTGAGTATCTGGGTTCTGCTGATGTCTCTCTACGCCATGCGTGCCTTCGCGTGCATTGAAAGTCGAAGTCTCGGTTTTTTGTCCGCGGCCGCGTCGCGGATAACACGCTACGCTTGCTCGCTTGTCAGCACGGCTTGGCACTCTCCCTGTGAGCTATCATTATGATAGGTTTCGGTGTGGCGTAATTCAACGGTGGCGGCTTACACCCGAAACGGATTGACGATGCGCAGATCGCCGATGGTTTGCCCATGCTGGAGATCTTCTGAAAGCAGCACGGCGCAGGACGCCTTTTGCGCCATGCGGATGATGAGGCTGTCCCAGAAAGAGAACTGGTAGAGGCGGTGCAGTTCGATGGCGCGCACGATGTCGCGGTGCTCTATGCTGAGAATTTCCAGCGCGTGAAACAATTCCACTTTGCGCTGTACGGTGGCGATCGGTACGCCGAGTTTGCGTGAGGCGGCCACGGTGTATTCCTGCAACACCTGGGTGGAGAGCACGAGCGTGCCGCTGTTCCAGCCGTCTTCCAATAAGTGCAGGGCTTGCGTCTGTTTGGCTGGCGCCGCGCCGTCATCCGTATAAAGCAGGATGTTGGTGTCGAGAAAGCAGCGCTCCTTTGCTGTGTTGTCACTCCTTTTCATAGTAGCTCACCCCTGTGCATACAGATCACCCCGTGCATACAGTTCATCACGGTCAAAGCGCCAGCCCTTGGCATTGCCTTGGCCCGAAAGCGTCTTCATCTCAGTGAACCCTTGTTTGCGCTGTTCACGCCTGATGAGGCGCTCCAGGTCTTCGCGTATCACGTCGTTCAAACTTTTGCCCATGGCTGCTGCCGCCTCCCTGGCTTGCATAACGATTTCCTCGGCGATCGATAAGGTGATATTCATGACACAGATTCCGCGTACACATAGTATGTGCAATACTATACTCGAAAAACCGGTACAGTTGGAAGTACCTTCAGAGTAGAACAAGGATGGCGTTTTCGCCAATTTAATAGCGGAGCACAGCACTTTGATGCCACTATCCGTACCCGTGCCTCGCAATTTCGCCAGCCAAAACCCACGCCCACCCCATGACCTTAACCGCTGTTATCACTCCACGTGGCGCGCTATGCCTAGAACAAGTAGAAAGAGAGCAGGCAGAAAGAGGACAGGCGCAAACAACCCCCCCACTCGATAACAGCACCACCACGCGCCTGGCCGCCGCATTCACCCGTGGCGCAGGCCACGGCCTGCTGCAACTCGGTCTGGGCGAAACCCAATCGCTGCTGCCGGCGGACCTTGCGTTTTGGCGTGCCTGGGCGAGCGCTTTCATCGCCGCCCGCTGTCGCGCGGGTGAAGTCAATCTGCCTGCGCCCAGCGCCGACGAACTCACCAACCTCGTCAGTGCCGCGCCGCCGATGCCGGGCGGTGAATATCTCGATGTGGCTGTGCTGGAGGCGCTCTGGCATGAACTGGCGCAGGCGTTTGACGCGGAGCTTGCCGCCAGCGGCGCGGGGCTGGACGCTTTTCTCGCCGCGCATGACAGCCGCTGGCGCCATGTGGGCCGGGTGCATTTTCATCTGGCCGAAAACCGCAAGGATGCCGAATTGCCCTTTGCCTTTCTCGCCACCTATGCGCCCGGTTTGGCCGCGCAGGGCGAGGTGCGTCATGTGCCGCTGCGCACGGCGTTGCAGGAATACGCGGGCGCCGGGGCCAAGCGTGAACTGTTGAAATTGCTGGAGCCGGTCAGCCGTGCCAGCGAGCATTGCCCTTGGTTGAAAGCGCTGCTGACCTCGCATGAAATTTTTCATCCGCTGCGCTGGACGCCGGTGGAGGCGATGCGCCTGCTGAGCGACGTGGCGATTCTGGAACAGGCTGGGCTGGTGGTGCGGGTGCCCGCGAATTGGCCAGGGGCGCGCCCGAGCCGGCCCAGGGTCGAGGCAACCGTGGGTTCCAAAATGCCGTCGCAGGTTGGCGCCGCGCACTTGCTCGATTTCACGGTGGCGGTCACGCTCGATGGCGAAACGCTCTCGCGTGACGAAATCGACGCTCTGGTTGCCGCTACCGATGGCCTGGCGCTGCTGCGCGGCAAATGGATCGAAGTCGATCACGCGCAAATCCAAGCGGCGCTCGATCGCTATGGCGCCATCGAGCGGCTGGCGCGCGAGGAAGGCATTGCCTTCGGTCAGGCGCTGCGGCTTTTGGCCGATGCCGACATCAGCGAGGGCGCCGCCGCGCCGCAAACGCCTGCCTGGGGGCAAGTCAACGCGGGCGAGTGGCTAGCAGAGACGCTCGCCGCCTGCCGCCGCCCGGAAGTGCTGGCCAACGCGCTGCCGGGCGCAGCGCTGAAGGCCACTTTGCGCCCGTATCAGGCGGCGGGTGTGCGCTGGCTGGGCCTTCTGACCCAGCTTGGCCTCGGCGCTTGTTTGGCCGACGACATGGGCTTGGGCAAGACGCTGCAAGTGTTGGCGCTGCTGCTGACACCAACCGATGCCGCCGCGCGCCCCAGCCTGATCGTTGCACCCGCGTCGTTGCTCGCCAATTGGGCGCAGGAAGCGGCGCGTTTTGCGCCATCGCTGCGGGTGTTCATTGCCCATCCCGCTTTCAGTGCGGCGGCAGCCTTGCAAACGCCAGAGCCCTTATTGGCCGCCAGCGATCTGGTCATCACCAGCTATGCGACGTTACTTAAATTGGACTGGTTGATCCAGAATCGCTGGCGCTTGATTGTCATCGACGAAGCGCAGAGCATCAAAAATCCCGGTGCCAAGCAAACCCGCGCGGTGAAAGCCCTGCAAGCGCCGGCGCGCATCGCGCTCACCGGCACGCCGGTGGAAAATAACGTGAGCGATCTGTGGTCGATCTTCGATTTCCTCAATCCCGGCCTGCTCGGCTCGGCCAAGGCATTTCAGCGTTTCACCAAGCGCCTGAGCAGCCAAACGCCGCCGTCCTACGCGCCGCTGCGCAAGCTGATCGCGCCGTACATCCTGCGGCGGATGAAAACCGACCGTCATGTCATCGCGGATCTGCCCGATAAAACCGAAGTGAAAGCCTATTGCTCACTGACGCGCAAACAGGCGGCGCTGTATCAGCAGGCGGTGGACACCTTTGAGCAACAACTGCAAGGAGTGGATGACGACATCAACCGCCGTGGCCTGGTGCTGGCAACGCTGATGCGCCTCAAACAAATCTGCAACCACGCCGCTCATGGCCTTGGCGGCGGCGCTCACTGGCCGAGCGCAGACAGCGGCAAATTCGCGCGCCTGGCCGAAATCGCCGCCACCGTCGCCAGCCGGCAGGAAAAACTGCTGGTGTTCACGCAATTCACCGAAATCATCGCACCGCTGTGCGCGGAACTTACGTCACTGTTTGGCCGCCCCGGCCTCTCGCTCAGCGGCGCCACCGCCGTCGCCAAGCGCCGAGAATTGGTCCAAGCGTTCCAGGACGATGAGCGCGTGCCGTTTTTCGTGCTGTCGCTGAAAGCCGGCGGTTCCGGGCTGACCTTGACTGCCGCCTCGCACGTGGTGCATTTCGACCGCTGGTGGAACCCGGCGGTCGAGAATCAGGCCACCGACCGCGCTTTTCGAATCGGTCAAAAACGCAACGTGCTGGTCAACAAATTCATCTGCCGCGGCACCATCGAGGAGCGCATCGACCTGATGATCGAATCCAAACGCGAGCTGGCGGAGCAACTTCTGGGTGGCGGTGGAGAAATCAATTTGACGGCATTGGGGGACAGGGAATTACTGGATCTGGTGCGGCTGGATCTGGCGGCGGCGACGCGGGAGGTTTGACGGAAATGGATGGACTCGCCGCTGTCGCTGAAGCAAGTCAAATGCGGAGCACCAAATCCGTATATTTCTCCAGGTATCCATCAGCAGTCAGCAGTCGCATCAGTTTCCCTCGAACGCCGCGATGACATCATCGGGGAGCGGTGCATCAAAATCATCGGCAATTCGCACTTTGCCCTTGAGTCCGCCGAAGCGCCGGACAACTTTCTTGCGCTCAATGGGCACCAGCCGCGCCGTCGGAACGCCTGCTTTGGCGATCACGATTTCTTCACCGCTCGCAACGGCATCGACGAGCCGCGAAAGCTGTGCCTTTGCTTCGTGAATGTTCATGGTTTGCATGGCGGTTCCTGCGGCGGAGGGGGATTCAAGTGAGCCCATATTAGCAAGCGCAGAGCGGGTTTCAACCGGATGCCTCCCCCCTCATGTGTGGTAGTTTGGCACGATGAGAAAGTTCCTCACTCATCTGATGATCAGCGGACGCTAACGGCTGGCGGCGAAATCAACCACAAAGGAGCAAGCATGAGTTATTGGGAGTATCCCGCCTACGTTCCGGTAGCGCAGCGGCGCGCCAATGCGCAAAAACACGTCGCCAAGCTGAAGAAACAAGGGCATAGCGTTGCGCCGATCGTCATCGAAGGGCGCAAGATCGCCAAGAGCTTCTGGGGCAAAGCCTGGTGCGACAACCTGGAGCACTACGCCGATTTCGCCAACCGGCTGCCGCGCGGGCGCACGTATGTTCAGAATGGTTCGGTGATTGACCTGCAACTGACGCGCGGCAAGGTGCAGGCGCTGGTCAGCGGTTCAGCGATTTACACGGTGGAGATCACGATGGCCGTTGCGCCTCCTGCGCGCTGGAAAGCGATCTGCGCGGACTGCGCTGGCTCGATCGGCTCCCTGGTCGAATTGCTGCAAGGCGCGCTGTCCAAACACGTGATGGAACGGGTCTGCCGCCCGGCCGATGGGCTGTTTCCGGCGCCCCGGGAAATCAAGATGGCGTGCTCCTGCCCCGATGGCGCGCACCTGTGCAAGCACGTCGCGGCTGCGCTCTATGGCGTCGGCGCGCGGCTCGATCATGCGCCGGACCTGCTGTTCACCTTGCGCGGCGTGGATCGCAGCGATCTGGTGTGTGTCAGTACCGACTTGCCGATCACTGCGGTGGCCGCAGGCAGCGAGCGCGTGCTGGCCGATGCGGACATGGCGGCTCTGTTTGGTGTGGACATGGTGCTTGGTGTGGGCATCGAGATGGCGCCAACAGCAGCGAAAAAAGCGCGCACACCCAAACCCGCGAGCAAGGCGAAGCGCACCGTAGCCACCAAGGCGGGCAAGCAGCCGTAATGCGCGCCGTCTTGGTGTGCTGGCGCCTCCAGAGTTGTGCGCAAGCGGACAGTGCCTTGTCCCTTTTCGGACATTTGCCTGGCGTTGCGCGCGAGGCGTTATAGCTAGGTGATTGATTTTTCAATACTTCTCTATATGGAACAAAATTTGCTTATCCTCAACGAATAACAATCATGCCTTGGAGAATGCCCATCATGCTACGCGATCATCTACGCTCATTCTGGCGCGGCGTGGTGAACAACAAACTCACCACGGGTATCAATGTGGCTGGCCTTGCTCTGGGCTTGGCGGTGTTTTTTGCTTTGACGTTCTACGTGCAGCGGGAGTTTTCCTACGATACGCAGTGGCGGGATGCAGAGAGGATTTATGTGATTGCCGGGCAGCAGGAGATGCTTAGTGGTAATTCAGTACCCAGGGTGCCTCTCTCATTTTATGTGCTTGGAACCCATTTGCTGAGCCGTTATCCCGATGCTTTCGAGGCGTATGCCAGAAATGTAAGAAGCCAGGGCGCGGTTGTCGTCGATGAAAAAGAATATGCCAATAAAATGCTGAATTATGTCGAACCTGGTTTTCTCAATCTGCTGCAACTGGACACTGTGGAAGGCTCTTTGCAAGCAGTATTCACCGACCCACATTCCATTGCCATCAGCGCCCAAGAAGCTGAAATCATGTTTGGCCAACAATCGCCATTGGGGCGCATACTGACTTTTAATTCGCAACAAAACAGTCCAGCGGACTATGTCATAAAAGCGGTCTATCGTGTTCCCGCGCCAAGCTCGTTGGAATTTATGAATTTTCTGGCGCTGTTAGATTCTGTTGCATCGCCGTTAAAGAATATCGACTTGGATAGCTGGAGTCGCAATTCACCCGCGTTTGCTGACAATTATCTCAAACTTAATCCTGGATTTTCTGCCCGCCAGTTGGAAGCAGAACTGCGTGCTTTTATGGATGAAAATCACTACATGGATGCCGGCGACAACAAAACGCGCTTTGTTTTCATGCCGCTGCGGGATGTACATTTGATCCCTTCGAGCTTTAATCCAGGCGGGGGTACTGACCGCCTGCGTATTCTTGTCGCTATTGGTGTGATGGTGTTGCTGATCAGCGGGTGTAACTTCGTGATGCTGGGTACCTTGCGTTCGGTTGATCGCATGAGAGAGGTGGGTATTCGCAAGGCTGTGGGGAGCGAAACGCGGCAGTTGTTGCGCCAATGCTTATTCGATGTGTTTGTGCAAGCGCTTACGGCAGCGTTATTGGCGGTCGTGCTATTGGAGCTTGGTTTGCCCGTGTTGCAGGCACATCTGGGGGTGAACTTGGCGCTGGATTTTTGGCATTGGCGTAACTTGGCACAGTGCTTGGGCATCGTGGCTGCTTTCACATTATTGAGCGGTTTTTATCCAGCGGTATTGATGTCGCGCGGCCAGCCTGCGGCGCTGCTGCGCAATAGCAGCGGAGCGATGGTATCGAGCGGCACTATGCTGCGCAGAGTTTTGGTGGGAGTTCAGTTCGCGGTTGTCATTGGACTGCTGCTGGCTAGCGCGGTGGTACGGCAGCAAATTGAATACACCCGTAATCGCGATCGTGGTTATAGTTTGGAAAATATCATGGGCGTGCGCATCAACGACCGTAGTGTCATGGCAAAAACCGCGGCTGTGGCAAATGAATTCAAACAGGTACCAGGTGTGGCGGGCGCTGCGGTGGGTGCCATGTCACCCGGCATGATCATTGGCGCAACGCCTACGCCATTCACGCACGTGGCCGCTGATGGAAAGTCAATCGAGGCAACACTACAGACCGGCGGCGGCGTGGGGGCTGGCTATTTCGGCGTCATGTCCGTGCCGCTTCTGGCGGGGCGTGAATTTTCCACTGACGTGGAAGGTGTGTTGCCGCCAGGTGCGCAGGGAGAGATAAGCAATGTGCTGCTGAATGTTGCGGCGATCCATGCCTTGAATTTTACTACTCCCAAAGATGCCATTGATGAATTGATTACGGCGGAGCTTGTTGGCAGTGATGGGCAGATAACGCATCAGAGCATGAGAGTAATCGGTGTCGTTGCGGACACACAGTTTGCGTCCATGATGTTGCCTCCCAGGGCTGAGTATTATCGCTTTACAGCCACCAATATATTTATTCCAATCAAGTTTACGCCAGATGCCGATCAGGCAGCGGTGCTGAATGATTTACGCGGTGTTTGGCAGCAACTGGTGGGCGATGTGGCGTTCTTGCCGTTGTCGCCGGGTTTGATGGAAATGAATGTATTGGCAGATGAAGAATTTGAAGCCCGCATTGTCATCGGCAGCACGCTATTGGCGCTGGTGATTGCGCTCTTGGGTTTGTATGGCCTGGTGGAAGCCACGGTCGCCAAGCGCGTGAAGGAAATCGGCGTGCGCAAGGTAATGGGCGCGGGCAATACGGCGATTGTTGCGCTGCTGCTGTGGCAATTCTCCAAACCCATTGTCATCGCCAATCTCGTGGCCTGGCCGCTGGGATTTTGGGGCATCTCGCGTTGGTTGCAACGTTTTCCGTATCAGCTCGATATGGGTGTGATTGCAGGATCGGCGCTGGCGGCGAGCATCGTGGCTTTGCTCATCGCGTGGCTCACCATTAGTATGATGGCCACACGCGCGGCGAGCGCGAAGCCCGTGCTGGCCTTGCGGTATGAGTAAGAACAATAATTCTTTGGAGAATGCCTATCATGCTACGCGATCACTTACGTTCATTCTGGCGCGGCGTGGTGAACAACAAACTCACCACGGGTATCAATGTGGCGGGCCTTGCTCTGGGTTTGGCGGTGTTTTTTGCCTTGACGTTCTACGTGCAGCGGGAGTTTTCCTGGGATGCGCAGTGGCAAGATGCGGATAGGATTTACGCGGTTGCCTGGAGCCAGGAGAGCCCCAATGGCCATACCCTGCCGATTGTGGGTTCAGGCCCGCTGCCTTATGTGCTGGGCACCAGTTTGCTTAGCCGTAATCCTGATGCGTTTGAGCTTTATGCTCGGCGGTTGGGCACTGGGGGTACCTTGGTGGTCGATGGCGAGAATTATTCCAACCGGCAACTGCATTATGTCGAACCTGCGTTACTGGATTTATTCCCGCTAGAAACACTGGAAGGATCCTTGCAAGCGGTATTTGCTGATCCTCATGCCATCGCCATTAACTCAGCGGTGGCGACAACGCTGTTCGGGCAACAAACGGCGCTGGGCCGTGTTCTCACCTTCGTTTCTCCATTGAGAGGTGCAGCGGACTATACGATCAAGGCGGTTTACCACATTCCTGAACCAAGTATATTGAGCAGCATACAACTCATGACCTTGCTCGATCCCGCCGTGCCGCCATTATTGAATGTGAACCTGGAGGATTGGGGTGCACTCCCCGGTTTTGGTGGCGGCTACTATTTCAAGCTGCGTCCAGGCGTTTCCGCGCCTGCGCTCGAAGCGGCGCTGCGCGCCTTCATGGATGAAAATCACTATCTGGAATCTGGTGCTGGTATTAAGAGCCGGTTTTCATTTGTGCCGCTGCGGGATATACATTTGATGCCGTCGCTTTTCGATACAGGAAATAACGTCGAGCGTTTGCGTGTTCTTGCCGCCATTGGTGCCCTGGTATTGGCAATCAGCGGCTGTAACTTCGTGATGCTGGCCACCTTGCGCTCGCTTGATCGGATGCGTGAAATCGGTATTCGTAAAACCTTGGGTGGCGAAGTAGCGCAATTGCTGTGGCAGTACTTACTCGATGTTTTTCTGCAAACCTTGCTGGCGGCATTGCTGGCCATCGCGTTATTGGATCTGTGTTTGCCGTGGTTGCGCACCGCGATGAACTTGCCATCGACCTTTGAACTCTGGAGCTGGCATAGGCTCGGCGCAGGTTTTGCCGTCGTGGTGATTTTTACCTTGTTGAGCGGGCTTTATCCTGCCTTGCTGCTGTTGCGCGGTAAGCCCGCCACGCTCTTGCGCAATAGCGCCAGCGCGGTGGTGGCGAGCGGTAATGCTTTGCGTAAATTGCTGGTGGGAATTCAGTTTGCGATAGTCGTCAGCTTGTTGCTGGCGAGCGCGGTAGTGTGGCAGCAGATTGACTACACGCGCTCTCATAGTCGTGGTTACAGCGTGGAGCGAGTCGTTGGTTCGCATATCAATACCAAGACTGAGGAGCTGAGCACCAAAGTAGAAACGCTAGTGAAAGAACTCAAGCGTGTGCCCGGTGTGGCGGCAGCGGCAGCGGGAGCGCTATCACCGGGAATAATAACGATTAACGCGCCAACCGGTGTTGTGGCCATAGCGTCTGATGGTGCTATGACCGAAGCGTCGCTGCAAAGCCTCAACGCGGGTGCAGACTATTTCAGCGTGATGTCCGTCCCGATTTTGGCAGGGCGTGAATTTTCCGACGACATAGACACAGTAACGACGCCCAGCGGCGATGGGCAGAGTGCTCCGGTCAGGAATGTGCTATTGAATGTTGCGGCGGCCCGCGCGCTGGGCTTTGCGACGCCAGAGGCAGCAGTAGGCAACATTGTTACCGTAAAATTAGCCAAAGGTTCAAACCTGCGCGTGATAGGCGTGGTTGCGGATACGCAATTTTCCTCGCCACTGCTGCCGCCCGTTGCGCAGTTTTATAGTTTTTCCACGCGAAGTAGCTTTATTGCAGTCAAGTTGAATCCAGGCGTTGAGCGCGCCGCCGTGACGGAAGATTTGCGGAAAGTTTGGCAGCAAGTGCTGGGGGATGTGCCGTTTGACGTGCAGTCGCCTGAGGAGCTAGGTGACATGCTTCAGCGTGAAGCGTTCGAAGCGCATATCGTGACCAGCAGCGCCATGCTGGCTTTGGCGATTGCGCTCTTGGGCTTATATGGCCTGGTGGGCGCCACGGTTGCCAAGCGTGTGAAGGAAATTGGCGTGCGCAAGGTGATGGGCGCGGGCAATACGGCGATCGTTTCCTTGCTGCTGTGGCAATTCTCCAAACCCATTGTCATCGCCAATCTCGTGGCCTGGCCGCTGGGGTATTGGGGAATCTCGCGCTGGTTACAGCGTTTTCCGTATCAACTCGACACGGGCGTGATTGCAGGATCGGCACTGGCGGCGAGCATCGTGGCTTTGCTCATCGCCTGGCTCACCATCAGTGTGATGGCCACGCGCGCGGCGAGTGCGAAGCCGGTGCTGGCGCTGCGTTATGAATGACCGCATATGACGATGAATTACCCACCGGAAGTATCGAGCGCGAGTCTGAAAAACAGTCTCGACTCTCCGCCCCAGGCCGACCTGACACCGCTCTGGAACCTCGGCGTAGCCGGAGTTCCCACGCCACAGTATTTGCGCTGGGCAGAAGAAGTGGGCTTGTTCAACGCGATGGCGGATCAGGACCTCTTGAGCGACGCCGACATCCTCGCGCGCACGACGCTTTCGGAGCGCGGTATTGATGCGCTGCTCGGCGTATTGCGGAGCCTGCGCTTGGTCAAGCGTGTCGATGGCCAGCATACGCTGGAGGCGGCAGCGCGCGAGTACCTCGACAAGCGCAGCCCTTATTACATTGGACATGCTCTTTACGGAATGTGTAAACGGCCTCTCCCGTTCGGTTTGCAGAAGGGCGACAAACCCAGAAAATTTTCAAAAATCACTGGAACCTTTTGGTACTGGGTTCGCTTCATAAAGAAAAGTGCGATTTTCTGGGGCAAGCCGGTGCGCTTGCAGGTACAACACAGCAGAAATTTTCCAGCGGCGGTCGTTGCGGCAGGAAGCACGCAGTTCGAAGGCATTGCACATCTTGTCGATGTCGGTGGCGGGAGTGGCGTTTTTGCCATTCCTCTTGCGCTGCGTTATCCGCAGATGCGCATTTCGCTCGTGGAACTGCCTGCCGTCGTACCGAACATTGACATGTTCCTCAAGCCGTATTCCTTGTCGGGCAAGGTACGCTTGCTTGGACACGATATTCATAAAACGCCGTGGCCGATACAGGACTGCGATGCGATATTGTTCGCCAACATTCTGCATTTTTGTGCCGATGACGAATGCCATAACCTCCTGCAAGAGTGTTACCGCCTGCTGCCGCCGGGAGGCCGCGTCATCTTGCATGAGATGTTGTGGAATGAAGAAAAAGACGGCCCACTGGTGACGGCCTACTGGAACTTCTGGCTCATCAGCGTGAGTGCTGGCCGCCAGCGGACACGATCCGAGTTTGCGGATCTGCTGAGCGCTGCGGGCTTTTCTGCGCCGATCGTCGAAGAAACACGCGGAGGATTCTCGTTGGTGGTGTCGAGAAAATCCTGAAGGCTGCGTTACCCGTTTTCTGCGATGCACCCAATATAAGGTAGGTCGGTTTTATGGAAGACAGTAAATCCTCGTTGGGCCACATGCCTGCTACTGAGCGCTGGATATTCGATGCCGAGGTGGTGGAGGTGTTCCCTGACATGCTGAGGCGTTCGATTCCGCAGTACGACGTGATGCGTCGCAGTGTATATGACGTCGGTATGCGTTTCGTGCATCCGGCGCACTACATTGTCGATCTCGGCTGTTCGCGCGGCGATTCTCTCGCGCCTTTCGTGTCGCATTTTGGTGAAAACAATCGTTATTTGGGCATCGACAACTCGCCGCCGATGATCAACATCGCCACGAAGCGCTTCGCAGCGGAAATAGACCAGGGTATTTTGCAGATTACGTGCGGTGATTTTGCCGGGGAATATCCCGACGCCAACACGACACTGACTCTGTGTATTCTATCTTTGCAGTTCGTGCCGCCGGAACATCGGCTAGAGGTGCTGAAGGCCGCATACCGCAATACCTGCGCCGGCGGCGCGTTCATTCTCGTCGAGAAGTTGCTCGGTGCGAGTAGCGAAATAGACGCGTTGATGGTGGAGCTGTATCTCGATATGAAGCGTAGCAATGGCTACTCCCGCGACGAGATCGAACGGAAAAAAAATGCGCTCAAAGGCATTCTGATCCCGCACACAGCGAACCAAAATGAATCATTATTGCGATCGGCGGGTTTTCGCGGCGTTGATTGCTTCTGGCGCTGGATGAACTTTGCTGGATTTGTAGCCGTAAAGTAGTTGCAGCGGCGAATAGGTGAATAGGTGAATAAATAAAGGCTTACTTAAAACACCAGCCCTTGAGACTCAAGGGCTGGTGTTGTTGATTTGGCGGAGAGGTAGGGATTTGAACCCTAGAGCCCCTTGCGAGGCTACCTGATTTCGAGTCAGGCCCGTTCGGCCACTCCGGCACCTCTCCGGTGAGCAGCTTGAGGGGCGCTTGTTAGCTGTCTGCGCGCCAAAGTGCAAGCCAAAATTTACTTAAGGCGGCGCAAAGCGGCCTGCGCGCTTGGGTAAGGCCGGCTGGGGTGGTTATAGTGGCATCTCTTGGGTCGAGGGCCCTGCAACGACGAACACCAGAAGAGCGCGGATATGAATGCTTTTTTCATCTGGCTGGAAAGCTCCAGCCTTAGCCTCTGGGTGCGGGGCGAGAGCGGCGCGGACATGGCGTTTCCCGTCATCATCAGCCTGCACGCGATTGGCATGGGCTTTCTCGCGGGCATTGCCAGCATGATCAATCTGCGCATTCTTGGGGTGGCGCCGAAGGTGCCGCTGGGCTGCTTGGCGGCGTTTTTGCCGGTGGCCTGGCTGGCGTTGGCGATCAACGTGGTGTCGGGTGTGTTGCTGCTGGTGGGGTATCCGACCAAGGCGCTCACCAATTGGGTGTTCTATGTGAAGCTGTTGTGCCTCGCGGGGGCGCTGTGGGGGTTCTTGCATTTGCGCAGGCAGGTGTTGTTGGCGCCAACGCCGTTGAGCGCCGCGAGGCTCGTTGCCTACCAGCGCGTGGCGGCGTTGGCGACCTTGCTGTGGGTGGCGGCCATCGTCGCGGGGCGCCTTTTGGCCTATACCTATATTCACCTTATGTCATGAGTTTCTCGCCATGATCGACGCACTTACGCAGTGGCTCAAAAGCACGTGGTTGTCGAAAGTGTTTTTGCATAACGGCGGCTGGTCGTGGCCGCTCAGCGAAACGCTGCATTTCATCGGTTTGTGTATGCTGATTGGCAGCATCGGTCTCATCGATCTGCGCTTGCTCGGCCTGGGCAAGGGCATTCGTTTTCTGGATTTGCATCGCTTCGTGGTGTTTGCGGTGGCGGGGTTTGCGCTGAACGTGGTGTCGGGGTCGCTGTTTTTGATTGGCGAGCCAGATCAGTATCTGCTCAATCATGCCTTTCATTTCAAAGTGGCGTTTTTCGTGATTGCGGGGGGCAACGTGCTGGCGTTCTATGGCACGCAGTTTCAGCGGCTGAAATTATTGGGGCCGGATGACGTAGCACCCTTGCCGGCGCGGGTGATGGCGGCGATCTCGCTCATTTGTTGGATCGGCGTGATCGTCGCGGGGCGGATGTTGACGTTTTATCGGCCTTGAGGGGCCCTTTGGTCCTTGGTAACGTGCGCTTGCGCGTTTTGAGAAGTTTGTTCCAATATAGAGTGAGAGCCTCTGGTGGTCCCCGCCCTTATCCAGGGGACGCCTGCAAGTACATCCATGTAAGGCTCGGCTCGCGCCATCCCTGGCGCTCGACGCCCCTGGATAAGGGCGGGGACCACCAGAGGCTTGCATCCAGCCGCCGTTTTTAGTCCTTATCTTTCAGTCCTCATTCCATCTCTCGCTGGCGCCGCCGAAGGCGTAAGTTATTTTTAGCCAGGCACCGCGCGGTGGCGCGGGGGTGCGGAACTGTTGGTTTACCAGGGTGTAGAGACTGGTCATGCCTGAGAGGCCGTAGGTTGAATAGGTTTTATTGAACAGGTTGTCGATATTGAGCGCCAGGCGCAGCGCGCCGATCTGGTAGTGAGCGTCGAGATCGACCACGGTATAGCGGGGGAGTTTGCCGTCTGGGTCAGCGTTGTTCTCGTTGCCATGCGCGTATTGCTCGCCTACCACCATCAGGGTGGCGCCAAGGCGAAAATCGCGGGTGATTGGGTAGGCGGCGTGCAGTTTGAGAGTGCTGGCGGGAATGCCGGGGATGCGGTTGCCGCTTTGCACGTTTTCGCCAGTGATCGTGGTGAACGGTGAGCGGTAGCGAGCTTGCACGTAGCCGTAGTTGGCGGCGAGTTCCAG
This sequence comes from Pseudomonadales bacterium, assembly GCA_031260485.1. GTDB lineage: Bacteria > Pseudomonadota > Gammaproteobacteria > Pseudomonadales > Pseudohongiellaceae > CAILUG01. Next base: position 22,104 of record JAIRJU010000122.1, read on the forward strand.
CCGGTCGAGGTTTGCTTGAGCGCCAAATTCGATGCCACGGCGTTCGGTGTCGCCAACATTGCTGAAGTAGCCATAGGTCGCCGAGGTGGCGATGAACTGAATGTCGTTGCGCAGGCGTGAGGTGTAAAGCGCCGCGTTCCAGGAGAGCGGGTTGGCTTGGGAGAGGTGTCCACGTGCGCCGAGTTCGAGGCTGCGGGCGGTTACTGCCTGGAGATCGGGATCGCCGTTGAAGCCGGTCGGTAAGCTGCAAGGGTGGTTCGGATCGGCGCAGGAGAGTTCGATCGAGGTTGGCGCCCGCATGGCTTCGCTATACGCGCCAAACAGGCCGGTGGTGCGCGCGAAATTGTAGTTGAAGCCCAGGCGGGGGTTGAAGCGCTGATAGCGGTGTACGCCATCGAGGCTGTTGGTTTGCGGCCCGGCCACGGCGCCAGAAGGGATGCCGTTGGGCGTGGCGAGCGCGCCCGGCGCGGTATTGGCGTAGCGGTAGGCGTTGAGGTAATTCGGGTTGTAGTAGGAAACGCCAGTGATGTCATCGGTCCATGAATAGCCGCCATCGTCGTTGAGATATTGCTGGTTCGCGCCTGCCTGATCGAGCGCGGTGTCGTCGTGGCTGCCGGCCAGGGTGAGGCTGAGTTGCGGTGTCACAGCGAAGGTATCGGTGAAATACACATTGGCTTCCCGCAGTGTCGAGCGCAGTGCGATCGCGGCCAGGTCGTTGCTGCCGCTGAAGGCGGGAAGGTTGGTGGAGGAAGGCGGCAGGCCGTTGGCGGTGAAGCCGTAGGCGCGATTGGGTGTGACCACTGTCTGGTAGTCGAGCAAGCGCGCGAGGAAGGTGTCCTGGCGGTAGGCAATGGTGGAGCGGTTGAACACGAGGCCAAAGGTAAAGGCGTTTTTGTGGCCCGCGAGCGGCGCGGTAGTAGCCCATTGGAGGGAGGCGCCAGTGGTCTTTTGGCGCGTGGTGGAGGTCACGAGGCTAGCGTTGATGGTGTTGGTCCAGCGTTCGTAGCCGAGCGCCAGGGCGTCGGCTCCGGTGACGGCATTGAGGGCGCTGCCATTTAGCGTGGCGTTGGCGCAGCGCAGGCCGCTGGCGTTTGTGCTTAGCGAACCGGTGCTTGGCGAACCATCGCTGTTGAAGCAGCCATCATCCAGATCGGCGTTGCTGTTCATGCTCTGTGTGTTGGATTGGCGGTGATACACCTGTGCGGATAACAGGCTGTTGCTGCTCAATTGCTGGCTGGCCTTCAGATTGCCTAGATGCAGGGTATTGGCGATGGCATCGGGCGCCGTGTAGGCGGCTTTGGGATTGGCTAGCATGTCCATGGGCAGCGCTTGCGTGCCTTGCAACAGGGTGTCGGCCCAGGCGCCGGAGAGTTCGACCAAGCTGCGCTCGTCCGCGCTATGCCAGCGCGCCTTGCCGAAGGCTTGCTTCACCGTCGAGCCAGAGAAGTAGCGAAAGCCATCCTGCTTGTCATAGTTGCCTGCCAGGAAATAATCGGTGTGCGTGGCGGCGTCCGCTGTGCCTGCTTCGATGCTGCCTGCCCGGCGTTGGAACGAGCCGCCTAGCGCGCTGAGCGAGAGGCCTGGGTTGTCTTGCCCATTGCGGGTGTTGACCAGCAAGGCGCCACCGAGCGTATTGAGGCCAAAAATCGGGTTGGAGCCCGGCTGCACCTGAACGCTGGACAGCGCGTTCATCGGGATGAGATCCCAGTTGACGATGGAACCGAAGGGCTCATTGACCCGCACGCCATCGAAATACACCGCCAAGCCGACAGGCGCACCGAGCAGTGAGGTGGCCTGAAAGCCACGGTAGTTGATGTCATTCTGGTAGGGATTGCCGGTGCCATCGCTCACGCTCACTGCGCCGAGGTTGCTGTTGAGCAGGTTGGCCATGTTGGTGGCGTTTTGGCGCTGGATGTCGGCGGCGCTCAAGATCTGCGCATTGGTAGGCACTTGCGACAGCGGCGTGCCCGTGGTGTCGAGCAAGGTGGCCACGATCACGATTTCATCCAGCGTGGGCGTTAGTGTGGGGCTTGGTTCCTGCGCGTGAACGGTGCTAGCCAGGGCGCTCAGCGCCGAGGCGCTGGCCATGCCAAGGAGGTGGCGGTGGAGGGGAAGCGGGCGATTCATTTCAATAAATTTCCTCTGGCAAGCGGACTGCAGGGCCAATCAAGGCGGGCGTAGCCTTACGCAATATTATTCTGATTTTCTTTCTCTCCCTACGTTTCTTTACCTGATTCACCGATATGGCGGCATATCGTGCGCGCCTGAAATTGGGTCAGTTGCTCTCCCGCTGGCGGGAGAGACCTGGAAAGAGAACTGGAGAGAGTATTGCAATGTTCAACATGTTTCAAAGGCGGTCTTTGTGGCAAGCGATTCAGCATTCCACGGTGGGGCTGATTTATGGCGTAGGTCTGTTGGGGGTGGTGAACGCCGTACACGCGGCTGAGGCTGGCCCTTACATCGACCCGGAAAATCCCGATTTTGGCCGCAAGGTCGAGGAGTTGATCGTTACGGCCTCGCGCGACAGTGGCCAGCTTCAGCCAGCCACCGCTTCGCTGGCGGCAACCCAGCCACAGTCGATCATCGACCGCAAGGCGATCGATCAGTTCATTGCACAGAGCGCCGATTTCACGCAGATCGTCAATTTGTCGCCCAGCATGTCGGGAACCTCGTACAACGGGCCGGGGTTGAGCGAGGCCAAATCCACGCTGCGCGGCTTCAAGGACGGTGAATACAACATTACCTATGACGGCATCCCCTGGGGCGATGCCAACGGGCCGAGTCACCATTCAACTTCGTTCTTTCCGGCCTCGACGATAGGCGCAGTGGTGGTCGATCGCGGCCCTGGCGCGGCGGATCAGTTGGGTGTCGCTACCTTTGGCGGCTCGGTCAATCTGTTTTCGCCCGAAGTGAGTGAAGTTGGCGGCGGCTCGCAGCAATTTACGCTGGGCTCGTGGAACACGCTCATGTCAGTGACCAAGCTCTCGACTGGATCGATCAGCCAGCTCAACGGCGCGCGTGCGCTGTTCAATATCCAGGCGCTGAAAACCGACGGCTACCTGACGCATTCGGATTCGACGGCTTACAACCAATTCGTGCGCGTGGTGGTGCCGATCGTTGACAGTTGGCAGTTGACCTTGCTCGGCACCTGGAATCAATCCAAGGTACAAATCAGCGACAGCAGCGGCGCGACACGCGAGCAGGTGGAAAAATACGGCAAGAATTTCGCGTTGACCGATGATCCCAAAAACCCGACGTACTGGCGTTACAACATCGTCGAGAAGCATACCTATTTCAACTACGCGCGTTTGAGTGGCGATCTGACGCCAAAGACTCACCTCGAAAATACCGTTTATTCGTACTACTACAAGAACGATACGGAGTCGGCGCTCGATCCGACGGTGCCGGATGCCGACATCGCCAGTTGCAAGGGCTTGCAGATTACTCAGACCCCCGGCGGCTCGCCGGTGGTGAATTGCCATGTGCCTGGCTACACCAAGCTCAACGTCTATACGATCTACGGCAACATCCTGCACCTTGACCAGGAATTGCCGTTCGGTACCTTGAAAACGGGCCTCTGGCTAGAGCGCGCCGACACTGGCCCGCGTGCCCGTTACGACTACGATGCCACCGCGAGCCTTTTTGGCGGGTTGCGTGTGCCTGACTACCGGCAAAAGGCGCTGCCCGGCGTTCCACAATATCTTGAGTACGAACAGTACTCCGGCTGGAATCAGTACGAACCGTTCGTCAGTTTGGACTGGCGCGTGACGCCCGCGCTTACTGTCAGCCCTGGTATCAAATATGTGCATGAGAACCTGCATGTGGAAGCCGAAGTCAACCAGCGATCGCGCGAGCCATTCTTTGATTCTCATACCTTCACCAAGACCTTGTATTTCCTGACGGCCAACTACCGCATACAAGACAATCTTTCGGCGTATGCGCAGTACGCCACGGGCTTTTTGGTGCCGGATGTCAGTGTGACGCAGCAAAGCAATCCTGTACTGAGCGGTCTACAACCGCAGGAATCCACCAACTATCAGCTTGGAGTGGTCTATCACGGTTCGCGCGTCAGTTTCGATGGCGACATCTACTACATCGACTTCACCAACAAATTGCAGACGGTAAGCGTCACCGATCCCGTCACCAAGCAACAGGATACTGTCAACTTCAACCTCGGCGGCGCTGTCTACAAGGGCGTTGAAGGCCAGGTTACGTTCCAGGCTACCGACAACATCTTCTTGTTTGCCAACGGCTCGTTCAACCCGGCGACGGCGCAAGGTGGCGAAACCACGATCTACGGCACGCCCGTGACAATCACCGGCGGCAAGCAGATTGCTGGCGCACCGCGCTCCACGGCGGGCTTTGGCGCCTACTGGCAGGACGCTGCCTTGACGGTGTCGCTGGTGGATAAATACACCGGCCAGTACTGGTCGGCGGAAGGCGAGCCGGAGGCATCCAAGATCAACGGCTATCACGCCACGGATCTGAGTGCGACGTATCGCTGGGATCGCTGGCGCCTGCAAGCCTCGATCTACAACTTGTTTGATAGCCAGCGGCTGACCTCGATCAAGGTCGGCAAGACCGCGCCTGCCGACATCCTTTATTTCCAGGCGGAACGTAATTTTCAACTGTCGTTGCGCATGAATTTCTGATCACGCCCTGCCCCTCGCCCGCTTGCGGGAGAGGGGTTGGGGAGTATTACTCTGAGAGAAAACTGGTATGAACAGTCAAATTTCAAAAAAATCCTTGAAAATTTCCACGCATTCGCTGCTGATCGCGTTGGCACTCGGTTGGGCAGGGCTGCCTGCGCTTGCCGCCGAGCAGTCCTTCCTGGTGGCGGAAAAACTGGACCCGCAGCGCCTGCTGCCACCTCCGCCCACCGATCCTCTCGAACTGGCCGAGGATCTGGCCGTGGTCAAGCGCGTGATTGCCGCGCGCACGCCCCAGCGGCTGGCGGCGGCGCAGTGGGATGACGACCACGAGGATGCCAGCCTCTACGGCGCCACGCTCGGCCCAGGTTTCGATCTGGCGGCGCTGCCAGCGACAGCGGAGCTGCTGACGATCGTCAAGCGTGAGGCGTCGCAGGCAGGTAAAACGGCGAAGGCCGTGTTTGCGCGCAATCGTCCTTGGGCGGTTGATCCGGCCATCGTCTCGATCTGCGATCCCAACGACAAACCGGCGACATCCTACCCGAGCGGTCATGGAATGCTCGGTTATGCCACCGCGCTGGTGCTGGTGGAACTCTTGCCCAATCGGGCGCAAGCGATTTTGGCGCGCGCGCAGGATTATGGCTTCAGCCGGGTGGTGTGCGGCTCGCATTTCCCCAGCGATCTGCGCGCCAGCGCCATGCTCAGCACTTACCTTGTCGATCACCTGCTGCAAGACGCTGAATTTCAGGTAAAGCTGGAAGCGGCGCGCGTTGAGTTGCAAGCGGCCAAGCTCACGCTGTGAGCGTGCGCTGTAACACCGCGTCGTCAACATCGCCGGTCCACTTGCCGACCACGATGGTGGCGACGCCGTTACCGATGAGATTGGTCAGCGCGCGCGCTTCGCTCATGAAGCGGTCGATGCCGAGGATCAGCGCCAAGCCTTCCACCGGCACGCGCCCTACCGCCGACAGCGTGGCGGCGAGCACGATGAAGCCGCTGCCGGTAACGCCCGCCGCGCCCTTGGAGGTGACGAGCAGCACCACCAGCAGTGTGATCTGTTCCATCAGCGTAAGATCGGTGTTGGTGGCCTGCGCGATGAAGATCGCGGCCATCGCCAGGTAGATCGAGGTGCCATCAAGGTTGAAAGAATAGCCAGTGGGAATCACCAGGCCCACCACGCTTTTGTTCACGCCCAATCGTTCCATTTTGTCCATCATGCGCGGCAGCGCCGATTCCGAGGACGAGGTGCCGAGCACGATCAAGAGTTCCTCGCGGATGTAACGGATGAAACGCAGTATCGAAAAACCGTAGTAATGGCAGATGGCGCCCAGCACCACAAAGATGAACAGCAGGCAGGTGGCGTAGAACGCCAGCATCAGTGCGCCGAGCGACAGCAAGGTGGTGATGCCGTAATTGCCGATGGTGAAGGCCATGGCGCCGAGCGCGCCCAGCGGCGCCACTTTCATCAGATAGCCAACGATCACGAACAGCACTTTGCCGAAGCGTTCGATGAAGTCGTATACCACGCTGGCGCGGCCCCCCTGACGATGCAGCGCAAAACCAAACAGCACGGCGATCAGCAAGACCTGCAAAATTTCACCGTCGGCAAAGGCCGACACCAGAGTATTGGGAATGATGTGAAGCAGAAATTGCGTGACGGTGGTTTGTGCTTCGGCGGAGGTGTAGCTGCTGATGGCGGCGGTATCGAGTGTGTGCGGGTCGATGTTCATGCCCGCGCCGGGGCGCAATACATTGATGATGATGAGGCCGATGATGAGCGCGGCCGTGCTGAGCACCTCGAAATAGAGCAGCGCGAGGCCGCCGGTGCGGCCTACCTTCTTCATGCTGTCCATGCCCGCGATGCCGCTGACCACGGTGCAGAAGATGATTGGCGCGATCATCATCTTGATCAGCTTGATGAAACCATCGCCCAAGGGTTTGAGCCGTACCGCGGTATCGGGCGCGAAGTGCCCGAGCAGAATCCCGAGGACGATGGCGCAGAGCACTTGAAAATACAGGGAACGATAGAGTGGCTGGGGGGACATGCGGCGGCGAGCGTCCTGGGTTAATATGCTTGCCGGCAGCATACTATGACTTCACCCAGACACACATCCCGCACCCTCGTGATCCAATCCGCCAGCCCGCGCCAATTGCGGGGCTGGATGCACCGCTGTCTGGAATCCGTGCATGGGTGGTCGCGTCAGCAGGGCTATCAATACCGCTTCGTGGGCGATGACATTTTCGAGCGCGTGCCGCGCTGGTACCGCGACAAAGTAGGCAGCAAGCTGCAAGTCGCCACCGATTACGGACGGCTGATGCTGATTCAGGAAGCCTTGAAGGAAGGCTTCAGCGAAGTGCAGTGGTTCGACGCCGACGTGCTGGTGTTCGATCCGAGCCTGCTCATCACGTTCGAGGGGAGCTGCGCTTTTGGCCAGGAAGTGTGGGTACAGGCCGAGGGCGACGGCTACAGCGCGCATCGCAATGTACACAACGCCTTCTGCGCCTTTCGTCAGGGCTGCGTGACCTTGCCGTTTCTGCTCGAAACCATGGAATCCTTGATCCGCCGCGTCGATCCCAATCATCTTGCTCCGCAACTGGTAGGGCCGAAGCTCTTGACCGCGCTGCATTCGCTGCGCGGTTTCGCGCTGGTGCCGGAGGTAGGCGCGCTGAGCCCGTCGGTGGTGGCGGACATCGTGGCGAACCGGGGCGCCGCGCTCGATCTCTTGCGCCGCAAAAGCGCGGTAAAGCCCAAGGCGATGAATCTGTGTGCGTCGCTGATCGAGGCGCCGCTGGCCGACACCGTGATCGATGTGTTGCTGGGTAGCCAGGCACGGGATAGCCAAGCACCTTGATGGACTTCTCGCTATGGCAATGGGCCTTTCTGTTCTTGGCCGCGGTGTCGTTTGGTTTTTCCAAAACGGGATTGCCGGGCGCATCGCTGTTGGCGGTAGGCATTCTGCCCAACCTGATGCCCGCGAAGGCCGCCACCGGCGTGGTATTGCCGCTCTTGATGTTCGCCGATCTCTTTGCCTTCGTGGTTTACCGCAAGCATCTGGACTGGCGGCGCGTAGGGCGGCTGTTGCCTTGGGCGGTGAGCGGCGTGGTGCTGGGCTGGCTGGCCTTGGGGCGTGTGGATGACCGGCAAGCCGCGCGGCTGATCGGCGCGATCATTACCGCGATGCTGGCGGTGCATCTGTGGCGGCGCCGCACCAGCAGCGAGGCCATCGCGCAGGCGCCCGCCTGGTTTGGGCCGCTGATGGGGCTGCTCGCGGGCTTTACCACGATGGTTGCCAACGCCGCTGGCCCGGTGATGGTGCTGTATCTGCTGGCGATGCGTTTGGAAAAACTGGAATTCCTTGGCGTGTCGGCGGCGTTTTTTCTCGTCATCAACTGGATCAAGGCGCCGTTCGCGCTGCAACTGGGTTTGATCAATCATGCCAGCCTGGCGCTGAACTTCTGGCTTTTGCCTGCGGTTGCTGTGGGCGCCCTGGCGGGGCGCTGGATCATTGCGCACGTCGATCAACGTCTGTTCGAGAACCTTACCCTCGCCTTATCGGTAGTGGCGGCGCTGAAGCTGCTCCTGGTCTAAGCCGACGGCTAGCACAATGCGACAAGTGACGCCGCGAATTTCCATGCGAGAATGCCTTGCCCGGCGCGCTTGGGCTGTTCGCGCTGGTTTTCAATAAGCAGGCCAACACAAGGAGACGCACTTCATGATTCGTAAATTAGCAGTGGAATTCATCGGAACAGCATGGTTGGTATTGGGCGGTTGCGGCGCGGCGGTATTGGCAGCGGCGTATCCACAAGTAGGCATCGGTTTTGTCGGCGTATCGCTGGCCTTTGGCTTGACGGTACTGACGATGGCCTACTCCATCGGGCATATCTCGGGTTGTCATCTCAACCCAGCGGTGTCGGTGGGGCTATGGGCGGGCGGGCGTTTCCCGGCGGCGGAACTTCCCCAGTACATCATTGCCCAGGTGCTGGGCGGCATCGTCGGCGCGGGCATTTTGTATTTGATCGCCTCGGGCCACGCGGGCTTCGACGTGCAGGCGGGCTTTGCCAGCAATGGCTACGGCGTGCATTCGCCCGATGGCTATTCAGTGACGGCGGCGCTGGTGTGCGAAATTGTCATGACTTTCGCGTTCCTGTTCGTCATTCTCGGCGCCACCGACAGCCGCGCACCGGCCGGCTTCGCGCCGATCGCCATCGGCCTTTGCCTCACGCTGATCCACCTTATCTCGATCCCCGTCACCAACACCAGCGTCAACCCCGCGCGTTCGACCGCGCCAGCGCTCTTTGCCGGCGGCTGGGCCTTGGAACAGCTTTGGTTGTTCTGGGTGGCGCCGCTCGTAGGCGCTGTGATCGCAGGCGCGGTCTATCGTTGGCTGGGCGCGGAGAAGCGCTGATCACCACAGCACATGTAAGCCGGATTTCTGGTATTGCGGAAATCCGGCGTCTTTTGAAATCAGCGTGAGCGATTGCTGGATGGCTTGCCAAATGATCATGCGGTCAAAGGGAGCTTTGTGCGCGAGTTTTGGTAGACGGTGGAAGGTGGCGGCTTCCTGCGCAGTGGGCTGAATGATGTCGATATTCATTTGCGCTGCCAGGGCAGGCATGTCATCGGGCTGACAGTTTTCCAGTTCAATCTTGCCCAAGGCGTATTTGAGAGAAAGCTCCCAAAATGAAATCGTGCTGATGCACACACGGTTTTCTGCGGAGCGGATAGTGGCTCTCGCCAGCGCGCTCAATTTATCCGGCGCAAACACTGTCCACAGGAAGGTATGCGTGTCGAGCAGGCAGTTCATGCTTGTAGAACGCCTTCATCTGAAAGCGAAAAGTCATCATGAATGATGCACTTGGCGCGCCCTTTCAAGGGCCCTAGCGGGCGTGCCATTTTGGGCGCTACGTGGTTGTAGGGCACGATGGCGGCGATTTTCTCTTTCTTCTTGCCGTAGCTGATCGCAACCGGCTTGCCGTTTTTGATTATTTGGTCGAGTACTTCGGAAAATTGTGCTTTCAATTCGCCTACTGTCAGCGTTTTCATGGTGAATCCCCTGAGGAGCATAGGCAGGAATGTTTCATTTCATTGACAACTTGTCAAGAAAATTTCAGCGCGCTTTTCCATCCGTCTACCTTCTTCAAACCTGATGATGCCGCAGCTCATGCCCGCCCTGCTTGTAGGCGTTCCATTTGCGGCGGCTGAGGGCTTTGGCAGCGTCGTTGTTGAGCACGAATTCGGCGATGGAATCGAATAGGGCAGGTTGCGGCGGAAGTTCCGCGGTGAGGTTGAGCAGATTGCCGCCGGTGAAGGCATCGAGGTGCCAATCAATCAGTACCGAGCAGGCGGCGGGCGCGGTGTTTTGCAGCGCGTGCGGCACGAAACTTTCGGCGCTGAACGTCCACAGTAGTTGATCGAGCGTGCGGGCTTCGTCTTCGTGCGTGGCCAGCAGGCGCACCTTGAGCCCTTGCCGCAGCAATTGTTCGCTCAGGCGGCAGGCCAGGTGCAGGCGCGCGTGGGCGTCGTCGTGGCGCAGCAGGTAGAAGTTGACGCGGGCCACGCGCGGCTCTGGTGTCAGTGGTTGAGCAGATATTGCATCAGTAGCGGCACAGGGCGTCCCGTGGCGCCTTTTTCACTGCCTCCCAGCCAGGCGGTGCCGGCGATGTCGAGGTGCGCCCATTTGAACTTCTTGGCGAAGCGCGACAGGAAACACGCGGCGGTGATGGTGCCAGCCTTGGGGCCGCCGATGTTGGCGATGTCGGCGAAGCTGCTGTTGAGTTGTTCCTGGTATTCGTCCCAGATCGGCAGGCGCCAGCAGGGGTCGAGCGTGTGTTGGCCGCCCTGGTAGAGCGCGTCGGCCAGGGCGTCGTCGTTGCTCATCAGGCCGCTTGTCACCGTGCCGAGCGCGGTGATGCAGGCGCCGGTGAGGGTGGCGATGTCGATCACGCTCTTGGGCTTGAAGAAACGCTCGATGTAGGTGAGCGCGTCGCACAACACCAGGCGGCCTTCGGCGTCGGTGTTGAGAACTTCCACGGTCTGGCCGCTCATGGTGGTGAGTACGTCGCCGGGTTTGGTGGCGCGGCCTCCGGGCATGTTTTCGGCGCTGGCGATCACGCCCACCACGTTGATCTTGGGTTGCAACTCGCACAAGGCAGCCATCACGCCGAGCACGCTGGCGGCGCCGCACATGTCGAATTTCATTTCATCCA
>JAIRJU010000150.1 GCA_031260485.1 Pseudomonadales bacterium
TACGGATTTTACGGTATGCTTTTTCATGGGCTCGCCCTCGCTGTCGTTGGCTATCGCTGTATAGCATGCCACCGTGGCGCTCTTGACGCCTCGGCGGGGGCGAGTCCATCTAATTACGGGCACCCCTCCACAGGAGGGGAATTTATAACGCAGGTTCCTGGGTAGGGGAAAATTTTCTGGAATGTAAGGTTATTTCAAACCTTCTGCCGATTCGCCAACAAATGCTCCACCACCGCCGGATCGGCGAGCGTGGAGATGTCGCCGAGGTTGTCGGTTTCGTCGGCGGCGATCTTGCGCAGGATGCGGCGCATGATCTTGCCGGAGCGGGTTTTGGGTAGGCCGGGCGCCCACTGAATCACATCCGGCTTGGCGATGGCGCCGATTTCCTTGGTCACCAGCGCCAGCAATTCCTTGCGCAGCGTGTCGCTCGGCTCCGCCCCCAGCATCAGCGTGACATAAGCATAGATGCCAGTGCCCTTGATGTCGTGCGGGTAGCCCACCACCGCGGCTTCCGCCACCGACGGATGCAGCACCAGCGCGCTTTCCACTTCCGCGGTGCCGAGGCGATGGCCGGAGACATTGAGCACGTCGTCCACGCGGCCGGTGATCCACCAAAAGCCGTCAGCATCGCGGTGCGCGCCGTCGCCGGTGAAGTAATAGCCGGGATAGGCGCTGAAATAGGTGTCGATGCAGCGCTGATGATCGCCATACACGGTGCGCAACTGGCTGGGCCAGGATTGCGTCAGCACCAAGTTGCCCGCGCCAACACCTTCCACCAGTTTGCCCTCGGCATCGACCAGCGCGGGTTTGACGCCGAAAAACGGCAGCGTGGCGGAGCCGGGTTTGAGCGGCGTGACGCCAGGCAGCGGCGTGATCATGTGGCCGCCGGTTTCGGTTTGCCACCAGGTGTCCATGATCGGGCATTGGCCTTGGCCCACTTGGTGGTAATACCACTCCCAGGCTTCTGGATTGATCGGTTCACCAACGCTGCCGAGGATGCGCAGCGAGCGGCGCGAGGTGCTGGCGAGCATCGCGTCGCCTTGCGCCATCAGCGCACGGATCGCGGTGGGTGCAGTGTAGAACTGGTTCACCTGGTATTTGTCGATCACTTGCCAGAAGCGCGAGGCGTCCGGGTAGGTGGGCACGCCTTCAAACATCAGCGTGGTGGCGCCGTTGCAGAAGGGGCCGTAGACGATGTAACTGTGGCCCGTTACCCAGCCGACATCGGCGGCGCACCAGTAGATGTCGCCATCGTGATAGTCGAATACGTACTTGTGCGTCATCGCCGCGTGCAGCAGATAGCCGCCGGTGGTGTGCAGTACGCCCTTGGGTTTGCCGGTGGAGCCGGAGGTATAAAGGATGAAGAGCGGATCCTCGCTGTCCATCGCCTCGGCGGCGCACACAGGGCTGTGTTTGGCGAGTTCGTCGTGGTACCACAGATCGCGGCCATTCACCCAATTCACGGGGTTGCCGGTGCGGCGCACGTTGACCACGGTGTGCACGTTGGGGCACTTGGCGAGTGCGGTGTCGGTGTTGGCTTTGAGCGGAATGTGCTTGCCGCCGCGCACGCCTTCGTCGGCGGTAATGACGATGCGGCAATCGGAATCGAGGATGCGATCCTTGAGCGCTTCCGGCGAAAAACCGCCGAACACCACCGAATGCACGGCACCGATGCGGGCGCAGGCCAGCATGGCCACGGCGGCTTCGGGCACCATCGGCATGTAGATGCAGATGCGATCGCCTTTGCGGGCGCCGCGTGCGCGCAAGAGGTTGGCGAGGCGGCAGACCTCATCGTGCAATTGTTGATAACTGACTCTTCGTTCTTCACCCGGTTCGTCGCCTTCCCAGAGAATGGCGGTTTGCTGGGCGCGCTGGGGCAGGTGGCGGTCGAGGCAGTTGACGCAGGCGTTGATCTGCCCGCCGATGAACCAGGCGGCGCGGCCCTGGTGCATGTCGCTTTCGTGCAGTTGCTGCCAGGGTTGAGACCAGGTGAGAAAGTCGGTGGCCATGCGTGGCCAGAAGGTGGCGGGTGAGTGAATGGATTCGTCGTACAGCCGCTGATACGTGGCGAAGTCGAGATGCGTTTTGCCTACGAGTGCGGGAGTGACGGGATAAAGTGCAGGGTTGGACACGCTGGCCTCTCTTGATACTGGGGGTCACGAAACTGGCCGAGTGTGAGAGGTCGTTGGGGTTAATGCAAGATGATCTAAACAGAGGGTCTAAAGCGAGTGGTCTAACGTGAGATGCCTGCCTCTGGTGGTCCCAGGATTTATCCAGGGGGCGCCCGCAAGTACATCCATGTAGGGCTCGGTTCGCGCCATCCATGGCGCTCAACGCCCCTGGATAAATTCTGGGACCACCAGAGGCAGGCGCTTTGCCTGTTTGTCCGCCTTCAACCACGGCGCACAGGCGCGCCATTGGCGCAGTAATAGGCAACATTCGCCGGTGGCAGAGGGGTGCGGCCACGGATCGCGTCGGCGAGTTTTTCGGCCATCATGATGGTGGGCGCGTTCAGATTGCCAGTGACCACCTGCGGCATGATGGACGCATCGATCACACGCAAGGCCGTGAGGCCATGCACTCGGCCCTGGCCATCGACCACCGCCATGGCGTCGCTGGCCGGGCCCATTTTGTTCGAGCACGAAGGGTGATAGGCCGTTTCCGCGTGTTGCCGCACGAAGGCGTCCAGTTCGGCATCGCTGTGCAAACCGCTGCCGGGGGAAATTTCGCGTCCCGCGTAGGCTTGCAGCGCGGGCTGCGCGTAGAGGTCGCGGGTGATGCGGATGGCGGCGCGGAATTCGCGCCAGTCTTGTTCGTGCGTCATGTAGTTGAATTGAATGCTCGGGTGCTCGTGCGGCGAGCGTGAGCGTAATTGAATGCGGCCACGGCTCGGCGAGCGCATGGAGCCGACGTGCATTTGAAAGCTGTGCACCTTGATCGGATTGGTGCCGTTGTAATTCACCGCGATGGGCAGAAAGTGGTATTGAATGTTGGGCCAGGCGCAATCGGTGTGTGTGCGGATGAAGCCGCCTGCCTCGAAGTGGTTGCTCGCGCCAAGGCCGGTGCCGCGAAATAGCCATTGAGCGCCGATGGCGGGCTGGTTGTACCACCGTAGCGCGGGCGCCAGCGAGATGGGCTTTTTGCATTCGTATTGAATATACATTTCGAGGTGGTCTTGCAGATTGGCGCCAACGCCGGGCAGATCGAGCACCAGCGGGATGTCCAGTTTGCGCAACAGCTCCGCCGGGCCAACGCCGGAGCGCTGCAACAGTTGCGGCGACGCGATGGCGCCGCCGCATACCAGCACTTCACCCCTGGCCTGCGCTTGCCGTACCTGGCCGTGTTGCAGCCAGGTGACACCGATGGCGCGTGCGCCTGAGAACAGAATGCGATCTGTCACGGCGTGGGTGACGATGCTCAGATTCGGTCTCGAGCGAGCCAGATCCAGGTAGCCGCGCGCGGTGCTGCAACGCCGGCCAAAAGGGGTAACGGTGCGATCCATCGGGCCGAAACCTTCCTGCTGATACCCGTTCAAATCCGCCGTGCGTGGATAACCGGCTTGCACGGCGGCTTCGATCATGGCGTGAAACAGCACGTTGTTGCCGGTTTTCGGCGTGGTGACATACAGCGGCCCGCTATCGCCGTGATAGGCATCGGCGCCGATGTCGCGGGTTTCCGCCTTGCGAAAATAGGGCAGGCAATTCAGGTAGGCCCATGATTCCAGGCCCCGGATTTGCGCCCAATGGTCGTAGTCCATGGCATTGCCGCGGATGTAGCACATGCCATTGATAAGCGAAGAGCCGCCCAGGCCCTTGCCGCGTCCACAGTCCATGCGCCGCTGATTCATGAAGGGTTCGGGGTCGGTGGCATAGGCCCAGTTGTAGCGCGTGCCTTGTAGCGGATAGGCGAGCGCCGCGGGCATTTGCGTGCGGAAATCGAGGCGGTAGTCGGGGCCGCCCGCTTCCAGCAGCAGCACGTGGGTGTCGGCATCTTCCGTCAAGCGCGTGGCCAGCACGCTGCCAGCGGAACCTGCGCCAACAATGATGTAGTCGTATTCAGTGGCAGTTTTCATGGCAATTTTCCTTTCTGATAATTCCCTCTCCCCTTTGTGGGGAAGGTTAGGGTGCGAAAAATAGACTGAAAGTTTCAAAACACCGAAACATAAGGCCCCAATTCCACTTGCACCGATTTCATCCGCGTGTAGTGCGCCAGCGTACTGCTGCCGTTTTCGCGCCCGATGCCCGATTGCTTGTAGCCGCCCACCGGCATTTGTGCCGGGGATTCGCCCCAGGTGTTGATCCAGCAGATGCCCGCTTGCAGTTGGTGGATGACACGATGCGCACGCGCGATGTCCTGGGTGACGATGCCCGCGGCGAGCCCGTAGAGGCTATCGTTGGCGCGCGCGATGACTTCGTTTTCGTCGTCGTAGCTTAAAATGCTCATGACCGGCCCGAAAATTTCTTCGCGTACGATGCGCATGTCATCCGTGCAATCGGCAAATACCGTTGGCAGCACATAAGCGCCGCGCCCAAGCGCCGCCGCCGTGGCGCGGCCACCGCCGGTGAGCAGGCGCGCGCCTTCCTGCTTGCCTGCCTCGATATACGCCAAGACCTGCTCCATATGCGCGAAGCTCGCCATGGGGCCGAAGTTGGTGTGTGGGTTCAGCGGGTCGCCGATGCGAATACGAGCGGTTCGTTCCAATACGGCGGCTATAAACGCGCCTTGAATGCGGCGTGGAACGAACACGCGGGTGCCGTTGGTGCACACCTGGCCGGAACTGAAGAAATTGGCCATGACGGCGATGTCGGCGGCGCGCGCGAGGTCGGCGTCGGCACAAATGATCAAAGGCGACTTGCCGCCCAGTTCCATCGTGACCTCCTTGAGTGAAGACGCCGCGGCGCTCGCCATGACTTTCTTGCCGGTTTCAACCCCGCCCGTGAACGAAATTTTCTCGATGCGCGGATGCTCACTCAACCATTGACCGACTTCGCGGCCCGCGCCTTGCACCACATTGAAAACGCCCGCGGGCAGGCCAGCTTCGGTGTAGAGCTTGGCCAGTTGCAAAACACTCAAGGGCGTGATTTCGCTGGGCTTGAAGATCATCGCGTTGCCTGCCGCCAAGGCTGGCGCGGATTTCCACAAGGCAATCTGGAGTGGATAGTTCCAGGCGCCGATACCGGCCACCACGCCCAGCGGCTCGCGCCGGGTATAGAAAAAGCTGGAGTCACGCAGCGGCACTTGTTCGCCTGCGATCGCGGGGCACAGGCCCGCGTAGTATTCGAGCACGTCGGCGCCGGTGGCGATGTCTACTGTCGAGGTTTCCGCATAGGCTTTGCCGGTATCCAGCGTTTCCAGACGCGCCAGTTCGTCGTTGCGCTCACGCAAGAGCGCCACCGCGCGGTGCAGGATGCGCGAGCGCTGCATGGCGCTGAGCGCGGCCCAGTGGCGCTGCCCGGTAATGGCGCTGGCTACCGCGCGGTCAATATCCTCGCGCGAGGCGCGTTGCACCTCGGCTAGCACTGCGCCGGTGGCCGGGTTGATGCTGGTGAAGACGGCGCCGCTGCTGGCTTCGGCTTCCTGCCCGTGGATATAGAGTTTTTGCAAAGGGAACTGTGGCATAAAGATCTGTGGCATAAGGATTCCTTGGCTTGATGGATGAGTGCCAAACTCATGACAGCGTCTTCGGCCAAGCGCTTGCAGTGCAGGCAAGTATTTTTCTTGCTTGGCGCTTCTGCGCGCCGCGCCATGCAACGGTAATGAACGAGCGGTAATGAAAGCGGGCGCAGGCCGGTCAAGGTAAGGCCAAAGTAGTGCAGCGTTGTGCAACGCCGCGCCAGAGCCCCACGGGAGCGCCGCGCATGTCAAGGACGAAACCGGGGACTTCAGCCCGCCTGAACCCTGTGGTGTTTTTCAGTTCGGCCAGCGTGGTGCTGTTGTTGAGCGCGCTGATGGTGCGCTATCCAGCTACCAGCGAGCGCTGGCTGGAGCGAGCGCAAGCCTTGAGCATTACCACTTTCGGCTGGTATTACATGCTGGTGATTGTTGCCTGCCTGGGCTTTGTGGTGTGGCTGGCATTTGCGCGCGTTGGGCAGGTGCGCTTGGGGCAGGAGGATGAGCGGCCACAATTCAGCTACCTGGCCTGGATTTCGATGCTGTTTTCCTCGGGTATTGGCATTGCGCTCTTGTATTACGGCGTTTACGAGCCGCTGGATCATTTTCTGGCGCCGCCAGAGGGCAATGGCGGCACCGCGCAAGCCGCGCGCGAGGCGCTGGTATTGACCTTTCTGCATTGGGGGCTGCACGGCTGGGCGCTGTATGCGCTGGTCGGCGTCGCGCTCGGCTACTTCGCTTACCGCAAGAACCTGCCGTTGGCCTTGCGCTCGGCGCTGTACCCGGTGTTCGGCGAGCGCATCCACGGCGCCATCGGGCACTGGGTCGATGCCTTCGGCATTCTGGCGACCCTGATTTCGATGGTGACCAACCTCGGCATCGGCGCGCTGGTCGTCCAGTCCGGGCTGGCCGATCTGCTGGGCTGGCCGTCCACGCCATCGACGCTGCTGGCGATCATCGGCGTGATGATGGTGACGGCGACGCTGGCGACGGCCTCGGGCGTGGAGCACGGCATCGCCTGGCTGTCGAAGATCAATGTGCGCCTGCTGGGCCTGCTGGTGCTGTTCGTGCTGGTCTGCGGCCCGACCCGGCACCTGCTGGACGGGCTGGTGCAGAACACCGGCGACTACCTGGCCGCATTCGTGAAAAAGAG
>JAIRJU010000247.1 GCA_031260485.1 Pseudomonadales bacterium
AGAAGGGATGCTTCTGCGTATAGCTTCCGAGGTTGTACTGAATGAGGATTGGTTTAACAGTATTGTCAGTGCAACTGATATCGACACCTTGCTGAGAGTTCTGTACGAAATTGGGTTTATCGGCGACTTTGTGCAAGGCGGTGAAGGCGGTAGCAAAACGTTCTATTCCTACTTAGATCGCCACGAACCGCGTTTCGAAGAAGTACAAATCCATCCTTGCTTTAGGCGCGCAGTGGACACGGTCGAGAGAATCCGTACCAAAGCATTCACGTAGGCCTAACCCTGCGCTCAACCGGACCTGCGCGAAAACCGCGCAGACCAGTTAGCTCCACGATAGGCTATTTGAAGATGAGCATCGTACACGCAGCAGTTTTTGGCATAGCTTTAGTCGGATTTTTTTTCATTCTCCGAAGCATTCTGCGCCCAAAAGCAGAAACTGACCTGCGTTCCGCTTTTGAACCCGAAGCCCAGTTCATCGGAAAATCCATTGAGTACATGATAGGTAAGGTGGGAGCAACGACATCCTTTGGCAGCATGGATCACGGACAAGATGTGGCCCAATGGAAAGCGGGCAATTTGCTGGTCGAGGCTTGGTTTCAAGATCGTATTTGCACCTCTGTAGAAATACGACCCTGCAAAAATTAGGGCACGGATATCTGTCGTCTGTTTGTAGTTGAGCAAAGGAGAAGGTAATGCCATTTGTGAATGTGAAAATTACCCGCGACGGCGTTACGGTTGAGCAAAAGGCACAAATCGTCGCTGAGATCACCGCTACGCTTCAACGAGTTCTCGGTAAGCAGCCGGAGCACACCCACATTGTTATCGACGAAATAGACGCGGAGAACTGGGGATATGCCGGGGTTCTCACTACCGAATATCGCAAACGGTTATGAACTTGTGTATTTACGGCCATCCCTTTTGGGCAGAGCCTTTCATTCGTTCAACTCGGATAGCTTCGCCGCCGCTTAGCCAAGCATCCGGCTATAGATAGTTATTCGGAGAAATCATGCAATCCAAAGAGCACTGGGAGCGCGTCTATTCCACAAAGGGCACAGATGCCGTTAGCTGGTATCAACCGCACGCAGACCGCTCGCTTCAATTGATAAAAGCCACTGGAGTACCACGTACGGCATCCGTGATTGATGTCGGTGGTGGCGCATCCACTCTTGTCGATGATCTTCTTGCGGAGAGCTACCAGAACATCACTGTTCTTGATCTTTCTGTCGCTGCGCTCAACGCTGCCAAAAAACGACTCGGCGCTCAGGCTGGTTCTGTTACCTGGCTCGAATCGGACATTCTAAAGGCCGAATTTCCCCGCCATACCTATGACGTATGGCATGATCGTGCAGTATTTCACTTTCTGACTGACCCGGAAGATCGCCGTATCTACGTGCAGTCAGTGCTTCGCTCTGTTAAGCCTGGTGGACATGTCATTGTCGCTACATTCGCCGAAGATGGGCCACTTCAATGTAGCGGTCTGCCCGTCATGCGCTACAGCGCAACTCAGCTTCATGCGGAATTTGGTGAAAACTTCACCCTCGTCTCACACGACAGAGAGCTTCATCACACGCCATTTGGAACAAGCCAACAATTCACGTACTGCTATTTCCGTGCCGGTCTGCGAGCCTGATACCGCGCCACACCTTTGCGGGTGCTGGCCGCAAGAGTAACTACCGGTTACCGCCTGATCGTCGAGTAGAATAGCCGCATGAAAAAGGCATCGTTTCCCGAACCACGCAGCATCTGCCTGTTGCGGCTTTCGGCCATCGGGGATACCTGCCATGTGGTGCCACTGCTGCGCACCTTGCAACAGGCGCTGCCCACCGCACGTTTTACCTGGGTGATCGGCCGCGTCGAGGCGCGTTTGATGCGCCTGCTGCCCGATGTGGAGTTCATCGAATACGACAAGCGCAAAGGTCTTTCCGGGTTGCTGGCCTTGCGACGCACCCTGCATGGCCGTCGCTTCGACGTGCTGCTGAACCTGCAGCTTGCGCTGCGCGCCAGCGTCGTGAGCCTGTGCATTCCAGCCGTGCGTCGCCTGGGCTTTGATCGTGCGCGAGCGCGCGAAGGGCAATGGCTGGTGACCAACGAAAAGATTGCACCCCGCACCAACGAGCATGTGCTCGATAGTTTTCTCGGCTTTGCCGATGCGCTGGGCATCACTCAGCGCGCCACGGATTGGTCACTGCCCTTGCCCGAGGCCGCCGTGGCGCGGGCGAACAGTCTGATCCCGAACGGTCAGCGCACGCTGATCATCAGCCCCTGCGCCAGTCATCCGCTGCGCAACTGGTTGCCGGAGCGTTATGCCGCCGTAGCCGATCATGCGCAGCGCAATCAGGGAATGCAGGTGTTGCTGTGCGGCGGGCCGTCGCGCGTGGAGCGTGACATGGTCGATGCCATTCTGGCTCATTGCCGCATTGGCCCGGTGGATCTGGTGGGCATTACCACGCTGCCGGAGATGCAGGCGCTGCTGGCACGCGCCACCGCACTGCTGACGCCGGACTCCGGCCCTGCGCATATGGCGACTTTGGCCGGCACGCCGGTCATCGGCTTGTACGCGGCCACCCGCGCCGCGCGCAGCGGACCTTATCTTTCGCGACAATGGACCGTGGATGCCTACGAGCAGGCCGCGCTGCGTTTCACCGGCAAGTCGGCATCGCAGTTGCCGTGGACGCGCAAACTGGAATTCCCCGGCGTGATGGAACTCATCACGGTGGAGCAGGTATTGGCAAAGCTGGACCGCCTGATGGCGGACCCTGAAGTGGAGACAGCCGCATGAGTCAGACAGAAATCAAAGTGCCCGTATCGGCGGGCGAATTGCTGGACAAGATCACCATCCTGCGCATCAAATCGCAGCGCATCGGCGATCCGCAGAAACTCATCAATGTTCGCAACGAACTGGCCGCGCTGGAGGCGGTCTGGCACGCGCATGTGCAAGTGTCGCTGGCCGC
>JAIRJU010000249.1 GCA_031260485.1 Pseudomonadales bacterium
AAATCCGGCACCGCGACCGTGCTGGATGTGGCCACCGGCGAGATCCTCGCCATGGTGAGCCAGCCGTCCTACAACCCGAACAACCGCGAGACCATGACCGAAGACAGCCGCAGGAATCGTGCCGTGGTGGACTTGATGGAGCCGGGCTCCACCTCCAAGACCTTCACCGTTACCGCGGCGCTGGAATCGGGTTTGTTCAACACCTCCAGCATCATCGACACCAGCCCCGGCTATATTCGTGTCGATCGCGCCACCATCAAAGACCCGGCGAATTACGGCCCCTCCACGCTGGCGCGTATCATCGCCAAGTCGAGCCAGGTGGGCGCCAGCAAGCTGGCGCTGGCGCTGGGCCCGACGCCGATCCTGAGCGTGCATCAGCGCGTCGGTTTCGGAGTCAACCCTGGCACGGGTTTTCCTGGCGAAACCACCGGCGTGCTGCCCAAGCGCAATCGCTGGGCCAAATCCGAGATTGCCACACTGGCCTATGGCTATGGCTATCAAGTAACGCCGTTGCAACTGGCGCAGGCGTATCTGGTGTACGCCAACGGCGGCATCCGCAAGCCGGTGTCTTTCCTCAAGGTGAATGGCCCAGTGGAGGGCGAGCGTGTCATCGACGCCAAGATCGTCGCGGAAGTCACCGAGATGCTGGAAGGTGTAGTCAGCGCCAAGATGGGCGGTACCGGCGTGCGCGCCAACATTCCGTCCTATCAGGTGGCGGGCAAGTCGGGCACCACCTGGTTCTACGACGTGGCGCGCGGGGGCTACGATTCCAAAAAATACGTGTCGCACTTCGCCGGTTTCGTGCCGGTCAGCGATCCGCGCGTGGTTATCGTGGTGTCGATTCAGCAGCCGCAAGGCAGCGAATACGGCGGCGGCGCGGTGGCGGCGCCGGTGTTCTCCACGATCGCCGCAGGCGCCATGCGCATTTTGAATGTACCGCCAGACCAGCCCTTGAGCTTGCCTGCGCTGAGTGACAGAGCGGTGTCGCAAACCGCCGCGACAGGTGCGGGCACCAGGCCATGAACCACGCCGCCCCCCACGCCCCACGATCGCTGAGTGCGCTGCTCGACGGGATCGTGCCGCTGCCGCTTGCGCATGAGCGGCTCTTGAGTGGCCTCAGCCTTGATTCGCGCCGCGTGGCGGCAGGTGATTTGTTCCTGGCCTGCAAGGGTGCGCAGCGCGATGGCCGTGATTTTATCGACGACGCGATTGGCCGGGGCGCGGTGGCGGTGCTCGCCGAAGCCGATGCCCCGCTCGATGGCGCCACGCGCAATGGTAAGAGCCTGCGCCGTGATGTGCCCATCATCGCTGTGCCCCAATTGCCGCGCCAGATGGCCGTGGTAGCGGCGCGTTTCTTCGCCTTGCCCGCGCAGCAGTTGCGCTTGATCGGCATCACCGGCACCAATGGCAAAACCACCAGGTGCCAACTGGCGGCGCGCTTGTTCACGGCGCTGGGCCGCCGCGCTGGCGTCATCGGCACGCTGGGTTATGGTCTGAGCGGTAGTGAATTGTGCCAAGAAGACAATATTCCCGGCACCACGCCCGACGCCGTGAGTCTACAGCGCCAATTGGCTGAACTGGTGCAAGCAGGCGCTGCTGTCGTGGTGATGGAAGTGTCCTCGCACGGGCTGGCTCAGCATCGCGTGGTGGTGGACGATTACGCAGCAGCGCTCTTCACCAACCTTACCCGCGATCATCTCGATCTGCACGGCACCATGGACGCTTACGGCGCCTGCAAGCGGCAGTTGTTCACGGGCACGGGTTTGGAACTGGCCGTTCTGAATTGGGATGATGCCTACGTGCGCGCTACCGCGGCCTTGCTGCGTAAGGAGTTGCGCACGCTCACCTGGTCGCTGAGCGATCGCCGTGCCGACCTTCATGCCAGCGAACTGCGCTTCAGCCCCGCCGGGCTCATGCTGCGCGTGGCCACGCCGTGGGGAGAATTTCCGCTGCACACGCCGCTGCTCGGCGCGTTCAACGCCAGCAATCTGCTCGGTGTGCTGGCGCTGGTGCTGGGTGAGTTGGCAGGGGAGGCGGATTTCGACCCTGCGGCGGTGATCGCCGCCGCGGCGACGTTGCCGCCGGTACCAGGCCGCATGGAAATCGTGCCGAGCGAAGCGCCGCTGACAGTCGTCGTGGATTACGCGCACACGCCCGATGCGCTGGAACAAGCCTTGCAAGCGCTGCGCGAGCATTGCGTGGGCAAACTGTGGTGTGTGTTTGGCTGCGGTGGCGAACGTGATCGCGGCAAGCGCCCGCTGATGGCCGCCAGCGCCGAGGCGCGCGCCGATCAGTTGGTGCTCACTGACGATAATCCGCGCCATGAAACCTCGCAGCAGATTCTGGCCGACATGCTGGAAGGTTTGCGTTTCCCCGCGCGCGCAAAGGTGCAAGCCGATCGCGCGCGCGCCATCGCGTTCGCCATCGAGAATGCCGCGCCGGGCGATGCCATTCTCATCGCCGGCAAAGGCCACGAAACCTATCAGGACAGCAATGGCGTCAAACTGCCGTTCAATGATGTCACTGAGGCGAGCGCGGTACTGGACCGTTTGTGTAGAAAATCAGGGGGCCGCGCATGATCGGCTCGCTGACACTCGAACAAGCGCGTGCCATCACTGGCGGTGTGCGCCGCGGCGCGGATGTCTCGTTCAACGCGGTCAGCACCGATACCCGCAGCTTGCAGCAGGGCGAATTGTTCGTCGCGCTCAAGGGTGCCACCTTCGATGGCAACGCCTTCGTCGCCAGTGCGCAACAAGGTGGCGCCTGTGCCGCGTTGCTTGGCGCGGAAGTGGCTACCGCACTGCCGACCTTGCACGTTGCCGACACGTGCAGCGCGCTGGGCCAGCTCGCTCATGCCAATCGTTGCCAAAGCCACGCTACGGTCATCGGCCTCACCGGCAGCCAAGGCAAAACCTCGGTGAAGGAAATGACCACCGCGATTCTGGCGCAGGCAGGCGCCGTACACGCCACGCGTGGCAACCTCAACAATGCCATCGGCGTGCCGCTGACGCTGCTGCAAATCACCGCGCAACATCGCTTCGCGGTGATCGAAATGGGCGCCAACGCGCCGGGCGAAATCGGCTACCTCACGCGCTTGGTGGAACCTGATCTTGCGCTCATCACCAACATTGCGCCCACGCATCTTGAAGGCTTTGGCTCATTGAGCGGCGTGGCTGCGGCCAAGGCAGAACTTTGGCAAGGCTTGCGCGGCGACGGGCGCGCCATCGTCAATCTCGACGACATGAACATCCCGCGCCAGGTACGCGTGCAAAGCGGTCAAAAACTGGTGGGCATCAGCGCTTGCGGCCAAAGCCATGCGGTTTACGGCGTCGATGCCATAGAGGATCAGGGCCTTGAGGGCTCGCAGTTTTCCGTATGGACACCGCGCGGCAAGGCGCGTTTGCATTTGGCGCTGCCGGGCCGCCACAACGTGGCCAACGCGCTGGCCGCGCTGGCCTTGGCGATGGAAGCCGGCGCTACGCTGGCGCAGGTGGAACGCGGGCTTGCCGATCTGCGTGGCGTGCAGGGCCGCTTGATGGTGCAAGCGGGCCGCGGCGGCGCCACCGTGATCGACGACAGTTACAACGCCAGCCCGGCCTCGTTCAAGGCGGCGATCGACCTGCTCAAAGCGCTCCCCGGCACCCGCATCGTCGTGGCGGGCGACATGGGGGAATTGGGTACACAGCAGCAAGCGGCGCATGAACAACTTGGCGCGTATGCGCAGGACGCGGGCATCGACCTCTTTATGGGAACCGGCGAGTTGACTCGCCTTGCGGTGCGCGCGTTCGGCACCAAGGGCCTGTTCGCGCCCGATTGGCAGGCGCTGGCGGCGGCGGTGCTGCCGTTCTTGGCGCCAGAGGTGACAGTGCTGGTGAAAGGCTCGCGCAGCGCCAAAATGGAACGTGTAGTCAAACAACTTCTTTCAGAGGGGGCCTGACAAGGACACGCTTTCATGTTGCTCTGGCTTGCCACTTATCTGACGCAATTCAACACCAATTTTTCGGTGTTTCAGTACCTCACCGTGCGCGGCACCTTTGGCGTGCTCACGGCGCTGGTGCTGTCGCTGCTGGTTGGCCCTTGGATGATCCAGCGGCTCAATTACCGTCAGAT
>JAIRJU010000152.1 GCA_031260485.1 Pseudomonadales bacterium
TCCACCAGAGCCGAGGGCAAGTGACTGGGATCGCGGCCCAGGCCGTAGAACAATAACCCCAGCATCACCAGAAAGAAGGCGGCGGGAATGAAAAGTTTGCTGCGATTGTTCATCAACGCTTCTCTCAATGATCCAAGACGCCCTGCATGTCCTGCGCATCGCTCGTCGGCATGACACCCGCGTGTACCAGTTTCTTGCGATAACGGCGATCGAGAATCGCCGTAACGCCGCCCGCCGCCATCAAAAAGGCGCCGAGCCAGATCCAGAACACGAACGGTTTGACATGGATGCGCACCACCCAGGCGCCGTCACCGCGCGGATCGCCCAGCGCGGTGAAAAGATCACGGAAAAAGCCCACTTCGATGGCAACTTCAGTCTGCACATCGCCGCGCGCAAGATAGCGGCGCTTTTCCGGGTGCAGGGTGAGATAGGGCACGCCGTTGCGCAGCACGTCGATGTTGCCCGAATTCGCCACGTAATTCGGGCCCTTGCGCTCCTCTACGCCCTTGAACACGAATTCGTAACTGCCGATGCTGAGGCTGTCGCCGGGCGCCATGCGGCGATCTTCCTCGATACTGTAATGGCTAGTGAGGCAGATACCGAGAATGATGACGGCCAAACCTGCGTGTGCCACCTGCATTCCGTAATAACTCAAACTGAGGCTGCGCAAACCGCTCAAACGTGACGCCTTGTTGGCGGTTTTCTGCCAGAGATCCTGCGCCACGCCGAACAGGATCCATAGCGCCAGGGCAATGGCCAGCATCGCGCCGGGAGCGAAACGCGCGCTCACCAACAGCGGCAGCACGATGCCGAGCGCCACGCTGGCGAGCAGCAATTTCCACAAATTTTTGGTGAGATGATCAAGCGCGGTACGCTTCCAGCGTGAAAACGTGGACACGCCGAGCATGAAGGCCAAGAGCGCCATCAGCGGCAAAAACAGCGTGTTGAAATACGGCGGCCCGACCGACACGCGATTGGCTTCGCCGTAGATCGCCTCATGAATCAGCGGGAACAGGGTGCCGAGCAGAATCATGGCGGTGCTGACCACCAAGA
Organism: Pseudomonadales bacterium; assembly: GCA_031260485.1. GTDB lineage: Bacteria > Pseudomonadota > Gammaproteobacteria > Pseudomonadales > Pseudohongiellaceae > CAILUG01. Next base: position 1,054 of record JAIRJU010000152.1, read on the forward strand.
GGATGTTATTGATCAAGAGGAAAATTTCCCGCGAATAGCCGCCGTAAGTGGATGTGCCCTTCACCACCGGCGCGCGCAGCGCGTAGAGGAACAGCGAACCACCGATGATGAGGAGGAGCAGCGTCAACAGCACCATGCCGCGTTTGGGGTCCACCGCAAACGCGTGTACCGAGGTAATCAGACCCGAACGCACGATGAAGGCACCCAAGAGGCTCAGCGAAAACGCCGCAATCGCCAAGAGAATGGTCCAGCTTTTGAACACGCCGCGTTTTTCCGTCACCGCCAGTGAGTGGATCAGCGCGGTGCCCACCAACCAGGGCATGAAGCTCACGTTTTCCGTCGGATCCCAGAACCACCAACTGCCCCAGCCCAGCTCGTAATAAGCCCACCAGGAACCGAGCGCGATGCCGATGGTGAGGAAAGCCCAGGCGGCGTTGGTCCAGGGCCGCGTCCAGCGCGCCCAGGCGGCATCGAGACGGCCCGTCAAGAGCGCCGCGATGGCGAACGCAAACGCCACGGAAAAACCCACGTAACCCATGTACAGGAACGGCGGATGCACGATGAGGCCAAAATCCTGCAACAGCGGATTGAGATCGACGCCTTCGGCGGGTGTATTCAGTAACAAACGTTCAAAAGGATTCGAGGTGGCCAGCAGAAAAATCAAAAAACCCACGGTAATCAGTGCCATTACCGACATGACGCGCGCCAGAATATCGAGCGGCAGTTCGCGGCTGAGCAGGCTCACCGCATAGCCCCAGGTTGCCAGGATCAATACCCAGAGCAGCAGCGAGCCTTCGTGCGCGCCCCAGACCGCGGCGAATTTGTAATATACCGGCAACAGCGAGTTGGAGTTGTGCGCCACGTAGGCCACGGAAAAGTCGTCATGCAGAAAAGCGTAAGCGAGGCAGCCAAAACCCAGCACCATGAAGACCCACAGGCCCGCGCTGAGCGGGCGGCACAATTGCATCCATTGCACATTGCCGGTTTGCGCGCCCACGAGCGGCAGCACCGCTTGCAAACTGCCCAGACACAGCGCCAGGATCAGCGCGAAATGGCCCAGTTCAGGAATCATGGCGTCAGGCTCCCTTGCGCTTGCTTGTGTCTCCCCGCTTCCATCGCGGCCTGCACTTCGGGCGACATGTAGTTTTCGTCATGCTTGGCCATGATCTGCCGCGCCTGGAACACGCCGTGCTCATCGACATAACCCTCCGCCACCACGCCCTGCCCTTCGCGGAAAATATCAGGCAGTACGCCCTCGTACACCACGGGAATATCGATATTGGTATCGGTAGCGACGAATTCGATGCGGGTGCCTGCGAGCCCTTCCTTCACCAGCGAGCCAACCTTCACCATGCCGCCGATGCGAATGTTCTGATGTGCGTTCACTTTGCCATCGGCAATTTCGGTGGGCGTGAAGAACACATTCAGCCCTTGGTCGAAGGCCACCAGGATGAGGCTCACCGCAATGGCTGCGCCCAGCACGATGCTGAGCACGATTCCGAGTTTTTGTTTACGCGCGCTGTTCATCGTCAATCACTCTCCTGCCCGTGCTGCGGCGTTCGACTCCCGCGCCTGCCGGGCTTGCAACAGTTTCAACACTTTGCGCCGTTCCAGACGCGGCTGGAGCAGATTCCAGATCATCACGGCAAAGAAAAACAGGTACGCCGCCCACACATAGAACGCATAGCCGCCCATCGCGAAAAAATCGCCAAGACTGGCAAACTGAAAGTCAGGCACGGCTCAACTCCTGCTTCACCAAGTCCTGCACCCACTGCGCGCGGCGCTCGCGCCAGAGAATCTCGTTGCGCGTGCGCAGGATCACCAGCAAAAATACCAAACCGATCAGGCCAAAACCAGTGAAGAACACCGGAATCCAGATTTCCGGCGGGTTGGCGCCCTCCGCGCTCAAACTCAAACGGCTCGGCGGCTGGTGCAAGGTGTTCCACCATACCGAGGCGTAATAGACGATCGGCAGATTCACGATGCCGACCAAGGTCAGCACGGAAGCGGCCTTGGACGCGGAAGTTTCGGAATCGAACGCAGAGCGCAGCGCCATCACACCGATATAAATGAAAAATAAAATCAGAAACGAGGTGAGCTTGGCATCCCAGATCCAGTACACACCCCAGATCCGCTTGCCCCACATCGCGCCGGTGAAGAGCGCCACCGCGCAGTAACTAACGCCAACCACCGCGCAGGATTTGGCCACCATGTCGGCCACTTTGATGTTCCAGATCATGTGCATCGCGGCCATTACCGCCATCATCACGTAAACCCAAAGCGCGCCCAGCGCCAAGGGCACATGGATATAAATGATGCGGTAGTTGTCTCCCATTTGATAATCGCGCGGCGCGAAACCAAGGCCCCACACTAGGCCCACAATGAGCAGAAAATATGTAACGAATGTCAACCACGGCAGGAACGTGGAGGTCATTTCATAGAAATGCCGGGGCGAGCCCAGCTTGTACAACCATTGCCACATGGGGGTGTTCCAGAATACGCGCTTACCAGATATCTCTTATCGAAAACTGTCAAAAATTATCAAAAATTTCTTGCCAGAGATTTATTGAAAGTGTAGTAGAAGTTTATTAGACGGTTATTGGACGTTTATTAATTGACGCTGATGCGCAACGCGGCGCCGATCGCCAGCGGCGCCAGGCTCAGCGCCAGCGCCAAGAGCGCACCGAGCAGCGCCGCAAGCCCGGTAAAAGGCAGGCCAGCGAGCGCCGTCTGCACCATCCCTGTACCAAACACCAAGACCGGAATCGAGAGCGGCAATACTAGCACAGCGAGCAGCAATCCACTGCGCCCGAGCCCCACTGTAAGCGCCATGCCAATGGCGCCGATCAGGTTGAGCGTGGGTGTGCCCAACAGCAGGCCCAACATCAGCGGCGCATAGGCTTGCTCCGGCAGCGCCAGCATCATGGCTAACAGAGGCGACAACAGCACCAGCGGCAAGCCCGTGAGCAGCCAGTGCCCCGCTACCTTGGCCAGCAAATGAAAATACAGCGGCTGCGGCGACAGCAATAATTGTTCGAGGCTGCCGTCTTCGTAATCGCCGCGAAACAGGCTTTCCATCGACAGCATCACCGCGAGCAGCGCCGTCACCCACACTACACCCGCCGCGATGCCGCTGAGATAGGCCGGGCTAGGATCGCCGCCAAGGGGGAACAGCGATACCGCAATCACGAAAAACATCAGCGGATTGACCATGTCGCCAGGGCTGCGCCATATGATCAACAACTCGCGCATGAAAGTGGCGCGCAGGCTGCCGAGCACTCCTACACTGTGGCGGCTCATGCTGACAAGGCCTGCTGGCGCGCGCGCGCATCGAGATCGATGCGTTTCACCTCGCAATCGAGTTGCAAGGGATGATGCGTGGTGAGCAGCACCGAACCGCCCGCGTGCGCCTTGGCGGCTATTTGCCGTTCGAGCGCGGCGACGCCATGGCGATCGAGCGCAGTGAAGGGTTCATCGAGTATCCACAGCAGCGCGGGCGACAGCGCGAGCCGCGCCAGGCTAACGCGCCGCTGCTGTCCGGCGGAGAGATGATGACATGGCACCTCGCCGTAACCGCGCAGGCCCTGCTCCGCCAGCGCTGCTGTGATGGCGGTGTCGTCGGCGAAGCCGGACACGGCGCAGAACCAGCGCAGGTTTTGCAGCGGCGTGAGAGCCTTGTTGATGGCGGGGCTGTGGCCGAGATAGAACACACCCGCGCGGAAATTCTCGGCTTGGCGCGTTATGGTGTCGCCTTGCCAGAAGATGCCGCCGCTGTAGTCGTGATTGAGGCCGCAGAGCACGCGCAAGAGCGTGGTCTTGCCGCTGCCGTTCTGGCCTTGTACTTGCCACACTTCGCCCGCGGCAATAGTGAACGCGAGGCCCGTGAACAGCACTCTTTCATCACGTTCGCAGTGCAAGGCGCTGACGCTGAGCATGAGGATTCAAGGCCTGGGCGGGGTGACGCCAAGCTGGCCCATGTACTTGCCGGCGCGGTCACGGTAGCTCACATCGCACGGTTCGTCGGACTCGAAGAACAGCATCTGCGCCACGCCTTCGTTGGCGTAGATTTTGGCTGGCAGCGGCGTGGTATTGGAGAATTCCAGCGTGACATGGCCTTCCCATTCGGGTTCGAGCGGGGTGACATTGACGATGATGCCGCAGCGCGCGTAGGTGGATTTGCCGAGGCAAATGGTGAGTACGTTGCGGGGAATGCGGAAGTATTCGACGGTGCGCGCCAGCGCGAAGGAGTTGGGCGGAATGATGCAGTAGTCTTCGGTGATGCTGACAAAGCTGGTGGGGTCGAAATTTTTGGGATCGACGACGTTGGTGGTATGAACGTTGGTGAAAATCTTGAATTCGTTGGCGCAGCGCACGTCGTAGCCGTAGCTGGAGGTGCCGTAGGAGATAACCTTGCGGCCATCGATCTGGCGGACTTGATTGGGCTCAAAGGGTTCGAGCAGGCCGTGTTCGCGGGCCATGCGGCGGATCCAGTGATCTGACTTGATGCTCATGCGATGCCTTGCGTGTTGTGTGCGTACTGGTATGCGTATCGTATGTAACTTGCGTGCGGTAAGAAGTTAAACCTACGCGATCGGGGAATTTGCGGCTATAATCGCCCGCGTTTTTTGGGCCGGTAAAGATAACACACTTGCGTGGCCATCACAGGATTCGGATCGAGGCAGGATTTGGATTAAGTCTGGATTCAGTCTGATCTCGCTATCGTTCCCCCCATCAACCTACGTTTCCCCCATCAATCCAACCCCCTGTAGGAGTAAAGCAATGAAGTTGAAAACCACCCTGGCTGCCGCCGCCCTGATTTCCCTCGTTTCCACTGGCGCCATGGCCGCTGGCGACAAGGCCAAGGGCCAAGCCCTGTACACCACCTGCGCCGCTTGCCATGGCCAGAATGGCGAAGGTCAAGAAGCCTTGAACGCGCCGAAACTGGCTGGCCAGGAAGAGTGGTACGTGGTCCGCCAGTTGCAGAATTTCAAAACCGGCGTGCGTGGCGCTAGCCCGCAAGATGTTTTCGGTATGCAGATGGCACCGATGTCACAATTGTTGACGGATGACCAGGCCATGGAAGACGTGGCCGCCTACGTCAAGTCGCTCGCCAAGTAAACTAGACTTCCGCAGTACCACAAACCCCGGCTGGTCCGGGGTTTTTTATACTCGCTGTTTGGGGCTCATAGCCTTCCGCATCGAGACCGAGAGCCACTGGCGCTGCCTGCTCTTATTTCAGGGGGCGCCCGCAAGTACTTCCATGTAGGGCTCGGTTCGCGCCATCCATGGCGCTCGATGCCCCTGAAATAAGAGCAGGCAGCGCCAGTGGCTTGCATTAGGCTTCAGTGTTTCGCACAAGTACACCGCAGCAAACTCCGAGCGGGCTTAATCAAAAATAGACAACAATCTACGAGTCTTTACCGCGGCTCTTGTTACCATACCGTCAAATCACACCGGGGTATCGACATGCTGTCTGAACATCGCTTTACGGATCAAAGCGCCCTGCTCCAGGCCTTGCGGGAATTTTTTGTGGCGCACATCACACAGGGTTTGGCGCAGCATCCGGAAATCACGTTGCTGCTGTCTGGAGGTTCCACGCCGCTGCCTTTCTATCGTGATCTTGGCCAGCAAGCGTTACCCTGGGAGCGCCTGCATTTGGCGCTGGTGGACGAACGCTGGGTAGCGCCAACGCAAGCCGCATCCAACGAGCGCGCCTTGCGGGAGGCACTGGGGCCGCAGGCGGCTGCCAGGTTCACGGGAATGTACGCTGCGTCTTCCCTATTGGCGGCCTTGCCGCAGGTGAATCACCGCTACGCGCGGCTGCCGCGTCCCTGGACCTTGGGGCTCTTGGGGCTGGGGCCTGATGGACATACGGCGTCGCTGTTTCCCGCTGCCTTGGGGCTGGGGCAGGCGCTGTCCACCTTCGATCTCTGCGCCGCACTCAGCGCCAATGCCAGTGCAGCAGCGGACGGCAATACCGAGCGCATGACACTGAGCCTGTCCGCCCTGCTCGGCATCAACCACCTGGTGCTGCTCTTCACTGGCGCGGCGAAGTGGCGCGTGTACGAACAGGCGCTAGTGACACAACAGAAAGACGCCTTGCCTGTGTCTTACCTGTTACAGCAGGATAGCGTTCCTCTCGACGTCTTTTGGTGCCCGTGATGAATACTGTGATCGACCATGTCACCGCGCAAGTGATCGCGCGCAGCCGCCCGACGCGCCAGGCTTATCTCGAGCGGCTGGCGCGGGCGGTGGCGCACACACGCCAGCGCCTGCATCTCGACTGCGGCAATCTGGCGCATGGTTTCGCCAGTTGCACGCTGCACGACAAAGCAGCGCTCTCTGGCGCCGAGCAAGCCAACATCGCCATCGTGTCGAGTTATAACGATTTGCTCTCGGCGCATCAGCCTTTTCAAACCTTTCCCGCCTTGATCAAGCGCGCGGTGCGTGACGCTGGTGGCGTGGCGCAATTTGCCGGCGGCGTGCCCGCGATGTGTGATGGCATAACCCAGGGGCAGCCGGGCATGGAGTTGTCGCTGTTCAGCCGCGATGTGATCGCCATGGCCACTGCGGTAGCGCTGAGCCACAACCTGTTCGACGGCGCGCTGTATCTCGGTGTGTGCGACAAGATCGTGCCTGGGCTGCTGATCGGCGCGCTGAGTTTCGGCCATCTGCCTGCGATCTTCGTGCCCGCAGGGCCAATGCCCTCGGGCTTGCCAAATAAAGAAAAGCAGCGCGTGCGGCAGCTCTATGCCGAAGGCAAGGTGGGGCGTCAGCAATTGTTGGCCTCGGAATCGGCGTCGTATCACAGCCCCGGCACCTGCACGTTCTACGGCACTGCCAACAGCAATCAACTGATGATGGAACTCATGGGCCTGCATCTGCCAGGTGCCTCTTTCGTCAATCCCGATACGCCGCTGCGCGAGGCGCTGACCCTGGAAGCAGGACGGCAGATTTTGCAGTTCACCAGCGCCGGGAAGGATTTCCGCCCCATTGGCCACGCCATCGACGAGAAAGCCATCATCAACGCCGTGGTAGGGCTGCTGGCCACGGGCGGTTCCACCAATCACACGCTGCACCTGGTGGCCATCGCGCAAGCCGCGGGCATTCGGCTCGAATGGGACGATTTCGCGGCGCTGTCACCTGTGGTGCCGCTGCTCACCCGCATCTATCCCAACGGTGAGGCGGACGTGAATCAATTTCAGGCCGCGGGCGGCATGGCGGTATTGATACGCCAATTGCTCGACGCCGGGCTGATCCACGGCGACATCCTCACCATGGGCGCGGCGCACGGCTTGGCACAGTACACTCGTGAACCTTGGCTCGATGACGCTACGCTACGCTGGCGCGAGGCACCGCTTACGACACGCGATGCCAGCGTGCTGCGCAATGTGGAACAACCGTTCTCCACGGCAGGCGGGCTGCATCTGGTGCAGGGCAATCTCGGCAAAGCGGTCATCAAGGTATCGGCGGTGAAGCCGGAACATTGGTTCATCACCGCGCCCGCGCTGATCTTCGATGAACAGGATGCCCTGCTCGCCGCCTTCGCCAAAGGTGAATTGGAACGCGATTTCGTGGCGGTGCTGCGTTATCAAGGGCCGCAGGCCATGGGAATGCCGGAGTTGCACAAACTCACGCCCGCACTCGGTGTGTTGCAAGATCGCGGCTTCAAAGTGGCCTTGGTCACCGATGGCCGCATGTCCGGCGCGTCAGGCAAGGTGCCTGCGGCGATTCATCTGTGCCCAGAAGCGGCGCGTGGCGGCGCGCTCTCGAAAGTGCGCGCTGGCGATCTCATCCGCCTCGATGCTGCCTCTGGCACGCTCGACGTGTTAGTGGATGCCGCCGAATTCAACCAGCGCGCAAGCGAACCGCGCCATGGCGACGCGCATGATTTTGGCACGGGGCGTGAATTGTTTGCCGCGTTCCGTGAATGCGTCGGATCCGCCGATAGCGGCGCCAGTGTGCTGTACCGGCGCTGAGGTTTTTCAAGTTTCTTCCTCGCTGTTGCCCCCTAGCCCTCCCCCGCCAATGGGCAAGAGAAATAAAGGAGCCCTTATGAGCAGTATGAGCAGAACCATCCACGACATCATGCACACCGCGCCGGTGATTCCGGTGCTTACCATCGAACGGCTCGACACCGCCGTGCCGCTGGCGCGGGCCTTGTTGGAGGGCGGCTTGCCGGTATTGGAAATCACGTTGCGCACCCCGGTGGCGCTGGAGGCGATCGGGCGTATCAAGGCGGCATTTCCACAAGCGATCACTGGCGCGGGTACCGTCATCGACACCAGAACCTTGGATCAAGCGCTCGCCGCTGGCGCTGATTTCATCGTCAGCCCTGGCGCTACGCCAGCCTTGCTGAAGGCGGCGCTGCAAAGTGGTGTGCCGTTCTTGCCTGGCGTCAATTCACCGAGCGAGATCATGCAGGCGCTTGACTACGGTTTGCAGGCGCTGAAGTTTTTCCCCGCCGAAGCTGCTGGCGGCATCGCCATGCTCAAGGCCTTCGCCGCGCCGCTGCCGCAGGCGCTGTTCTGCCCCACCGGCGGCATCAGCGCCGCCACCGCACCTGCTTATCTGGCCTTGCCCAACGTCGCCTGCGTGGGCGGTTCGTGGATGGCAACCCCAACGCTGATCGACGCCGCCGACTGGCAAGGTATCCGCACGCTCGCCGCTGCCGCCGCCACGCTGAAATAGGATGCAGCACATGACCTCCACTCCCTGGGTCGTGGCCGACATCGGCGGCACCAACGCGCGTTTCGCCTGTGTCGATCCCGAAAATTTCGCCTTGAGCGAACTACAGCGCTATCGCTGCGCCGACTTCGCTACGCTCGAAGACTTGGTACGCACTTACCTTGCCGTGGCCGCGCTGCCCCGCCCCAGCGCGCTGTGCCTGGCGGTGCCTGGCGTGGTGGAACGCGATGAAGTCAACCTGCCCAACGGAAATTGGACATTCAGTCAAAATTTGCTGCGCCGCGCGCTCAATCTGAACCTGACATTCATCAACGATTTCACCGCGCAGCTTTATGCCACCTTCACGCTGCAAGAAAGCGAGCTGACCTGGCTCGGCCCGGCGCGGCCTACAGGCAAGCTGGTACGCGCCGCGCTCGGCCCAGGCACGGGCCTTGGCGTCAAGGCACTCACGCCGAACGGCGGCCTCGTTACCTCCGAAGGCGGCCACTTCGCTTATGCGCCGCTCGATGCACACGAAATGGAATTGCTACGCGTACTCTGGCGCCGCTTCGCGCGCGTGTCGGTGGAGCGCGTGGCCTCCGGCCCCGGCCTGAGCCTGTTGTATTGGGCCAACAGTGTCCTGCACGGTGAGGAAGCGGAATTGCCACCCGAAGCGGTGAGCACGGGCGCACTCGCAGGCGATGCGCTATGCCAGCGCGCGGTGATGGACTTCATCAACATCATTGGCTCTACCGCAGGCGATCTCGCGCTGGTGCTCGGCGCGCTCGACGGCATGTATTTGATGGGCGATCTCTTGCGCAGCTTGGCGCCGCTGTTCGATGCCGCCACGCTGCGCGCACGCTTCAACGACAAGGGCCGCTATCGCGGCTTCTGCAGCGGCGTGCCGCTGGCGCTGGTACAAGCGGAAAACACCGGCCTGCGCGGCTGCGCCGAGTTGCTGCGCCGCGCGTTGGCGGCCTGACATAGAAACGCTTACGGGAAGCTCCTGAGAGCAATGTTAGGCCGCAGCATAGCCGATGCTTGCCATCACTTCGCTTGGCCCAATCTGTAGCCTATTTGCATATGATTTCGCGGATGATTTGCGCGTTTTTTTCGCCATCTTCGTATGTGATAGAGCACTCGGATGTTGTATCCGCAATTCTCCTTGAGAGCGAGGCAACGCCTCCAGCGTATTCACATGACAGCCACTTACCTTGTGAATAAAGCCCCTCAAACACCCAGGTAGCGACATCACCACCGGCAATCTCTCTCGTTGCCCAAGGCTTGAGGTGTGCCCGCGTTGACGGTTCGCCTTGCATGAAACCAGCAGATGTAAGTTTGAGCGGATAGAGAACATAAGCAATCCAACCCTCTTCACCATCAGCTATGTGAACCGACTCCGCTGGAATAGTGGAAGGACATTGGACGTCCTGGTTGGCGGCAAAAGCGCAGGAAGCAAATTGCGCTGCTGTCATGGCGAGTGTCGTGATAAATCTAATCTTTGTAGGAGATAACATTGTCAGCCTCTTCATTTAATGATTGAGAAAGTATCGGCATTATTGCTGGAGTCAACCGCGACGGCGCCCTCGTCCTTTTCCTTGCCTTCGGCTCTACGAAAACCTGGCGCTGGGACTTTCACCCAGGAAGTCACGCGCCATGTTCAATGTACACACCTAGAGCGTTTTTGATCAAATCGTTGACATTATTTCTCCCCTCGCCCGTTTGCGGGAGAGGGGTTGGGAGAGAGGCCAGCAACAGTACCACCCTGCCCTACGGGCACCCCTCCACAGGAGGGGAATTTATCTACCACTTCTCGCGGACAACTCCACCACTGCACGCCGCACAATTCCCCTCCTGCGGACGGGGTGGTCATTGTTAACTGAGAGTGTCAACATTTTAATCAAAAACGCTCTAAGTTAACCGGCAGCGAAGCCATCCGGGTTGAACGCAATTTTAGACCTAGCAATAATATTTACGTAAAAGCTCCAGAATAATGACGCCAGCACGCTCTTGATATCGAGATTGCGGCACTTTCTCTAAAGCTAAATTGAAGGAGCCAGCAGACTCTAGCGGTTTTACCTTAAGAGGAGAGCACATTTGTTGAGTGCTTTCCGCTAAATCTATAATGGCCATAAGGTAAATTTTTGCACTGTTCTTAACCAAAGGGTTATTACTGTTAAAAGCCTGTTGAAAATCACCAAATCTGAGATTGAGAGGATCATAAAATGAGAAAGCTGCTTCGGGAGTTGCTCGAAGCAGCGACAGCAATTGCTGATCCTCGTCACCCTGAGAAAATACGGAACCACTTATCATGATGGATGCCAATAACGCCAAGATGCCTGAGCGCCACATTTTCATGAGATTTTTCCTTTTCGTTAACGATGCCTAGCCTAACTATCTATAGACACACACTCGTGACCTCAGCAATGCCACCCACCTTGGCACCATTGTCAATCTTGCCATTGGATAACTATCACACCTTCATTTAGGCAAACCATTTAGGCAAACCCAAAATTAGGCACCATAGCGCACCTGAAAACCAACCTTATTTCCGACGAAACCACAAGCCCCGTAGAACTTTATGTTCTGTGAATGTTGGGCGCCTGTTGCGAGCATTACCTTGTAGCAGTTTTTATCGCGCGCAGACTGTTGCGCGTGTGCCATGAGGGCGCGTCCAATGCCTTGCCTGCGGGCCTTGCTTGCAACGATGACATTCTCGATGATGGCAAAAGGCCGGCCGCCGTGCGCAAGATTCGAGCAGAAATACATTGAATAAGTACCCACGATTGCTGCACCGACCACAGCAACGGCAACGTAACCCGAGCGATTTATTTGGTCGAAGCGGTTCTCAAGTTCAACTAAATCTATAGCGTGATCTGGCGGTCGCCCATAGCCACGGTACAACTCGACTACCGCCAGAATTTCGTTGACTCGCGCAAGGCGAATCATTGCTCCAACCACACTCCCCAAGGCGAGGAACCTACTGGCACCTTGGCGGTAACGCTGAAACTTGGCACGTCGATCACCGACACGTCGTTGGAGGGGCCGTTGGCCGAATACAAGGTGCTGCCGTCGGGGCTGAGCGTCAGGCCCCAGGGACGCCGCCCTACCTCGACACTGCTGACCACCGCCTTGCTGGCGAGATCAATGGCTAGCACTTTGCCAGCGCGGCCGGTGGCGACGTAGAGCGTCTGGTCGTTGGGCGAGACGACCACGCCCATCGGCAACGAGCCCTCGGGCAAGGTGATGGTGCCAAGCACCGCGTCATTCGCCACGTCCAGCACGGAGATGCTGGCGCCAATTTCGTTGGAGATGTAGGCATGGCTGCCATCGCGGCTGAACGCGATGTCACGCGGGCGCAGGCCCACGGCAATGGTGGCGCGCACGGTGTTGGTGGCGGTGTCGATCACGGTGATGTCGCTCTGCACTTCGCCGGTGACGTAAACCACGCGGCCATCGGGCGAAACGCGCACGCCTTCAGGTTCCAAGCCCGTAGGCAGTTGCGTGATGACCTGCGCCTTGGCGATGTCGATAACGCTGGCTTGATTGGCATTTTCGTTGGCGATGTACATCAGGCCCGTAGCCCAATTGATGTCGAATTGTTCGGGATCGAGCCCGCTCGGCAGCACGCGCAGCACCTTGCCAGAGACGGTATCGACTTCGGCGATACCATCGGCGCTCGGATCCCCGATGAGTTTTTCGCAATCGTCATCGTCCATGGTGGGCGGGCATTTCGGCGCACCGCTCACCGCCACATATAGGCGCGTGCCATCCGGGCTGAGCTTGAGCCCGCGCGGACGCTTACCGATGGCGATGGTGTTGACGACGCTGTGCGTCGTGGCATCAATGACGCTGACATCGTTGGAGTCTTCGTTGGTGACGTATACCTTGTAAGCAGCCTGCGCGAACGCGCCGCCTGCGAACAACGCGCCAGCCAGGGTCAATGCGGTGGTCTGCCAAATCAGGTGTTTCATAGCGATCTCCGGAATCGTTTCAGGTGGTGGGATTATCTGGCGCAGGTTCGCAACAGGCAAATGTCTTGCCTCTCCCGCTGCACAAAAGAAGACGCAAGAAGAAGGGACACCCCTCACCAAAACTGACAGCCCGTGCTGGTGCGACGTCTTTTGAGGCCGTTTGCGGCCAAGGATGGCCGCAACCGAGCCCTACATGGACGTACTCGCGGGCGTGCCTCAAAAGACGTCGCACCAGTACGGGCCTTTACCACCAAACAAGAATAGGTGTCCCCTCCCTTGTTCTTACTCCTGCTTATTCAAATACCGCGCATCGCGCAATTGCGGGAACATCCAGGCCCACAAGCCCGCTACCGCGATCGAGCCAGCGCCGCCGAATACCACGGCGGGCACCACGCCGATCCAGGAGGCCATCAGCCCTGCGCGGAATTCACCGAGTTCGTTGGAGGCGCCGAGAAACACCATGTTCACCGCGTTCACGCGGCCGCGCACCTCATCGGGCGTCCACAGTTGCAGCAGCGTTTCGCGGATCACCACGCTCACCATGTCGGCGGCACCTACCAAGGCCAACAACAGAATCGACAGCCACGGAATCGTCGCAATGCCGAACAGCGCGCTGAACACGCCAAACAGCGCCACACCGCCGAGCAGGATGTAACCCGCATGATCACGGATCGGCGACATCGCCAGAAAACCCGCCACCGCCAGTGCACCGATGCCCGGCGCCGCGCGCAAAAGGCCCAGGCCCCAGGGGCCGAGTTCCAGAATGTCGCGCGCATAAACCGGCAACAGCGCCACCGCGCCACCCAAGAGCACGGCGAAAAGATCGAGTGAAATAGCGCCCAGCACCACCCGTTGCCGGCGGATGAAGCGCAAGCCGTCGAACAGCGAATCGAAGGTGACTTTACGCGGCTGTTCCGGTGGCGGCGGTTCTGGAATGCGCAGCAGCAATCCCAAAGCCACCACCAACATCAAACAGGCCACGCCAAAGGCTGTCACCGCTGAAATGCCGTATAACAAGCCGCCCACCGCCGGGCCCGCGATGGAAGCAATCTGCCAGGCGGAGGAGTTCCAGGTTACCGCGTTGGCGAAATCCTCGCGCGGCACCAAATTCACCACCAGCGATTGCGAAGCCGGCCCGAAAAACGCCCGCGCCACCGCCAGCAACATCAAGAGCGCAAAAATCGGCAGCGGCGAACGCGGCCCCAGCATGGCATACGCAAGCATCCCCACCGCGCACACGAGTTCCATACCCACCGCCAAGCTCATCACACGGCGGCGGCCAAAACGATCCGCCACCGCGCCTGTCACCAGCACCAGCATCAGCAAAGGCAAAAACTGCACCAGGCCCAAAATACCCAGATCGCGCGGCTTGCGTGTCAAATCGTAAACCTGCCAGGCAACTGACACCGCCAGTATCTGCACAGAAAACGTGGTACAGACACGCGCACACCAGTAGTACAAATAGTTGCGATGCGAAAAAGCGGCAAAACGCTGGGGATTTTCGAGGTTCATACGGAGGGAGAGTCGCTATATTCCAGATGGTCGATGTTGAGTTGCAGGTGGCGTTGGCCGCGAAATTCGTTCACGTCCAGCCGGTACAGCAGGTTCACGTCCTCACGCGGATCCGCGAGCAGCGCCGGATCCTGATTGAACGCGATGGCCTCCACCAGCGCGTCCGAATCCGGCACGCGCAGCGTCAGCTTGAGATGTTTGTCGTGCAGCACGCGGCGGCTCAGCACTTTGAATTCGCCCTGAAACACCGGCTCGGGAAACTGCTGCCCCCAAGGGCCAGCCTCGCGCAACAGCTCGGCGAAATCGAGCGAGAAACAATCGGGCGTCAGCGCGCCATCGCAATAACGGCGCAGCGCGAAGACTTCCTCTTCCACTTCCGCGCGCAACGTCGCTTCCAGCGCCGCGCAAAAAGGCGCGAATTTATCCGGCGCCAGCGTGAGCCCCGCCGCCATGGCGTGGCCGCCGAATTTGTCGAGCAAACCCGGCTGCGAAGTGGCAACGCGATCGAGCAGATCGCGCAGATGCACACCTTGGATGGAACGGCCCGAGCCCTTGAGTTCGCCGTTGTCGGCGCGAGCGAACACGATGACAGGGCGATGCAGACGCTCCTTGAGGCGGCTAGCGAGAATGCCGATCACACCTTGATGCCATTTTGGATCAAACAGGCAAATACTGCGGCGCTCCTGCAAGCCTGCGAGATCGGCATCGAGCAAGGTCAGCGCCTCGCTTTGCATTTCCTGCTCGATCTGGCGCCGGTCTTGATTGAGCGCATCGAGCTGCTGTGCTAGGTGCTGCGCGCTGCGCTCATCCGGGGCCAGGAGACAGGCGATGCCGAGGCTCATGTCGTCGAGCCGGCCCGCGGCATTGAGCCGCGGCCCCGCGGCAAAACCCAGATCGCTCGCCACCGCGTGCGCCGGGTTGCGTTTGCCGGCGTCCAACAGCGCACGCACGCCGGGGCGGCAGCGGCCCGCGCGAATCAAATGCAAACCGTGGCGCACCAAACGCCGGTTGTTTTGATCCAGCGGCACCACGTCGGCCACGGTGCCAAGCGCAACGAGATCGAGAAAATCCGCAAGTTTCGGTTCCGCGATGCCCTGCTGCCCAAACCAGCCTCGCTCGCGCAAATAGCCGCGCAATGCCACCAGCAAATAGAACATCACGCCGACGCCCGCCAGCGCCTTGCTCGGAAACGGGCAACCCGGCTGATTGGGATTGAGGATGCAATCCGCCTCCGGCAGCGTGGTGCCGGGCAAATGATGATCGGTGACCAGCACCTTGATGCCCAGTTCATGCGCACGCGCAATGCCCGCATGACTGGAAATGCCGTTATCTACAGTAACGATCAGCTTGGGCACACGCCGCGCCGCCACCTCGACGATTTCCGGGCTGAGGCCATAGCCATACTCGAAGCGATTCGGCACCAGATGATCAACCAACGCAAAGCCCATCGCGCGCAGGCCACTTACCGCCAGCGCGGCGCTGGTGGCGCCATCGGCATCGAAATCGCCCACGATCAGAATCGGGGCGCGTTGCTCCAGCATGTCCAGCAGCAATTCACAGGCGCGATCGATGTGCAAAAGTTGCGCGGGCGGCAACAGATCGGCAAGGTCCAGGCGCAGTTGCGCATCTGCGCCGATGCCGCGCGCAAGGTAGATGCGTTCCAAAACCGGATGCAAAGAGGCGCTGAACTGCGCATTCGCGCGGGCCTGACGTTGGTGGACAGAAATCAAGAGCGCGCCACCACAGCGGGCTGCCCTGCCCTTGTGCTCCATAGCGCTGCACCGCGCCATTGACAGGATGAGCGCTGATGCGCGGCAACGGCACAAACCCCGCCCCGCCGCAGCGCGGCACGGCGCAGTGGCGCCCGATTCTGTTCATGCAACGGCATGGCCTTGATTCCAAGCCTCCTTGATTTTAGAAGATGTGTCCGCATTTTCACGAAAGCTGTAAGCCTTTCACGGCGGGGCGCATTCTAGCATCGGGCAACTGCTACAGCGTGGGAAATGACGCTGCCGTTAGAGAACTTTTCGCCCCTTGCAGCGGACTAATTGCGCATACTGTTGGTATGAACGCCGCCCCTTCACCCTGACACCTCACGAGGATGTTTAGCCATGATCCTACCTTCACGTTCACGCCGCATCGTTGCCTGCCTGGGGCTTTTGCTGAGCTGTGGCGCCGTACCCGCACTAGCCGCGCCCGCGCCTGACTATCTGAGCTTCCATACCCAGGACGAAGCCAACAACGTCGAAATTTTCAAAGCCGCCAGCCCCTCGGTGGTCTACGTCACCAACAGCGCCCTGCGCCGCAATTTCTACAGCCTCAATGTGCAAGAAATCCCGCAAGGCTCCGGCACCGGCTTCGTATGGGACAGCACGGGACTGATCGTCACCAACTTCCACGTGATCCAAGGCGCCAACCGCGTCACCATCACCTTGCACGATCAAAGCTCCTGGGACGCCGAAGTGGTGGGGCTGGCGCCGGACAAGGATCTGGCCCTGCTCAGAATCAAGGCGCCCGCCGGCCAACTGGTGCCGCTGCCGTTGGGCGATTCTTCGCTCTTGGACGTGGGCCGCAAGGTGGTCGCCATCGGCAACCCTTTCGGGCTCGACACCACCATGACGGTGGGCGTTGTGAGCGCCTTGGGACGTGAAATCAACTCACTGACCGACCGCAAGATTCGCAACGTGATCCAGACCGATGCCTCGATCAATCCTGGCAATTCCGGCGGCCCCTTGCTCAACTCACTGGGCCAACTGGTGGGCGTCAACACCCAGATCATCAGCCCCAGCGGCGCCAGCGCGGGCATCGGCTTCGCCATTCCGGTCAACACGATCAAAAAAGTGATTCCACAACTCTTGCAATACGGCCATGAAGTGCAGCCCACGCTCGGCATTCAGTCCGTCTCCGACGCGATAGCGCGTCAACGCGGCATCACCGGCATCATCGTCGCCGCCGTCAACCCCAACGCGCCCGCCGGACGCGCTGGCATACAAGGCTTGCAGCAAGACCGCCGCGGCAGCTACCAAATTGGCGACATCATCGTGGAAATCGACGGCGCCGCCATGCACAGCAGCGACGACATGTTCAACGCCCTGGAACAGCACCAGAGGGGCGACAAGGTGAAAGTCGTCACCGATCGCCACGACCAGCGCATGGAGTTCGAGATAGTGCTGGATGGGCCGGATGAAATTTAAGCTTTTCGTTCCATAATTTAATGCCCTCTCTCCCAGCCCCCCCCAGCCCTCCCTCGTAAACGGGGGAGGGAGCTTGCGTGCCCGAGAGGGCGGGGAAAAAGTCTCAGCGCTTATGCGCCAGCGCCTGCACCATGAACGCTTTCACCGCCTCCAGGCTGTTGGGCAACACGGTGTAGCGTTCCTCGCGCTGGAACAGATCCGCCATGTGCGGCGGCAGCGCGGGCGTGGCGAAACCGGCTTGTTCGATGGCGACAGCGAACTTGGCCGGGTGCGCGGTGCCGAGCGTGATCATCGGCGTTGCGGAATCCTTGTCGCACAGAGCGGCGGCTTTGACGCCGGTGGCGGTGTGCGGATCCAGCAAAAAGCCAGTGTGCTGCTTGACTTCCTTGATGGTGGCGCAGGTGGTGGCATCGTCCACGCTGGCACTGTCGAAATGCGTCCGCGCCCAAGCCCATTCGTCCGCGCTCACCTGCTGCACCTCTGTACTCAGGCCAGTGACGAAGCGGGTAAGGCGCGCGCTGTCACCTTGGAACAAATCGTACAGAAAGCGCTCGAAATTGCTGCTCACCATGATATCCATGCTCGGCGACAGCGAAGGTTCGAGTGCGGTCTTGTGGTAGCGGTTACCGCTGATGAAACGGTGCAGGATGTCGTTGCGGTTGGTGGCGATCACCAGTTGCCGCACTGGCAAACCCATTTTCTTCGCCAGATAGCCCGCGTAGATGTCGCCAAAATTGCCTGTGGGCACTGTGAACGACACCGCCGTGGCGCCTCGATCGAGAAACGGCAGTGCGGCGTAAAAGTAATACACGATCTGCGCCATGATGCGCGCCCAGTTGATCGAGTTCACCGCGCCCAGTTGATAACCAGACGGTAAAAAACGCTGATCGGCAAAAGCTTTCTTCAGGATTCCCTGGCAGTCGTCAAAATCGCCTTCGAGCGCGATATTGTTGACGTTGTTGCCCTGCACCGTGGTCATCTGCCGCCGCTGCACTTCAGATACGCGCTGATACGGATGCAGGATGAAGAGATCCAGGTACTGGCTATGCTTGCAGCCTTCAAGCGCGGCGGAGCCGGTATCGCCCGAGGTGGCGCCGAGAATGGCGATGTGCTGCTGGCGGCGCGATAGAAAATAATCGAGCAAACGGCCCAGCAATTGCAGCGCGAAATCCTTGAACGCCAAGGTAGGGCCGCAGTAAAGCTCCAGCACGTAGTGGTTGTCGTACAGGTGCTTGAGCGGCGCGATTTTGGGATCGGAAAAGTTGGCGTAACTGGCCACGATCATCGCGCGCAATTCAGCATCGGGAATCGCGCCAGCGACAAAAGGCTTGATGATGACAAAAGCCAGGTCTTGATAAGACAGCGTGGCCCAAGCCTTGAGTTGCGCCGCGCTTACCTGCGGCAGTTCCGCCGGAATGTAGAGGCCACCATCGGGCGCTAGGCCGGTGAGCACTGCGTCTTCAAAACTGACGGCGGGGCTTTGGCCGCGGGTACTGATGTATTGCATCGTTCGTTCCTTAAAAATTCTTCAGGCAAGATATTGTAGATCGCCCATTCAAGCATCGAGCCGGAACACGCGCACGCGCATCACCCGCTCCGCCACCGTGGGCAGCGCTTCGATCTGCGCAATGGCGTCGTTCATCTTTTTTTCCTGCACTTCATGCGTGAGAATGATGACCGGCACACGCTGGCTGAGCGCATCCACGCCGCGCGGTTCTTTCTGAATGATGGCCTCGATGTTGATGGCGCAATCACCGAGGATTTCGGTGATGTCGGACAACACGCCCACTTGGTCCAGCGCAGTGATGCGCAAATAGTAGGCGCTGCGTACCTCTGCCATCGGCAGAATCGGCAGATCGGACAGGCTGTCATCCTGATAGGCCAGCGCT
Source organism: Pseudomonadales bacterium (assembly GCA_031260485.1). Classification (GTDB taxonomy): domain Bacteria; phylum Pseudomonadota; class Gammaproteobacteria; order Pseudomonadales; family Pseudohongiellaceae; genus CAILUG01. The sequence goes on from JAIRJU010000152.1 coordinate 20,290, forward strand.
GGCACACCGCTTTCCGGGTTGGAGATCATGCGCGCCACGTCGATGATGTCGGCCACCACCGCCGACGCGGTAGGCGCAGCGCCGGCGCCGGCGCCGTAATACAGCGTCGAACCCACAGCATCGCCGTTCACCATCACCGCGTTCATCACGCCATTGACATTGGCGATCAGGCTGTCTTCGTCGATGAACGTGGGATGCACGCGCAATTCGATGCCCTGCGGCGTTCTGCGGCTGATGCCGAGGTGTTTGATGCGATAGCCAAGCTCATCGGCGTAGCGGATGTCCTGTTGCGTGAGCTGGCTGATGCCTTCGGTGTAGGTCTTGCTGAATTGCAGCGGAATGCCAAACGCGATCGAGGCGAGAATCGTCAGCTTGTGCGCGGCGTCGATGCCTTCGACATCAAAGGTAGGGTCGGCTTCGGCATAGCCCAGCGCCTGCGCTTCTTGCAGCACCTCGGCGAAGGCGCGGCCCTTCTCGCGCATTTCAGTGAGAATGAAATTGCCGGTGCCATTGATGATGCCCGCCAGCCATTGGATGCGGTTGCCCGCCAGCCCTTCGCGGATGGCCTTGATGATGGGAATACCGCCCGCAACGGCGGCCTCATAGGCAACCAGTACCTTGTTCGCGGCAGCGGCGGCGAAAATTTCGTTGCCATGCTGCGCAATCAGCGCCTTGTTGGCGGTAACCACGTGTTTGCCGTTGGCGATGGCTTGCAACACCAAGGGCCGCGCCACGTCGATGCCGCCCAACAGCTCCAGCACGATGTCCACCTCGGCGTCGTTGACCACGGCGAAGGGATCGGCGCTGTAGCGGGTGTTGCCGATGTCTTGCCCCGGACGCAAACGGCGCGAGCCGATGTGCGACACCATCACATCGCCGCCAACGCGGCGCGCCAGATCCTGGCGGTTATTCTGCAAAAGGGTGTAGCTGCCGTAGCCGACGGTGCCAAGGCCACAGATCCCGATCTTCACGGGCGCGTTACTGCTGCTCAAGGGAGAAACTCCGAAGCGGCGGCCACCATGGCCGCCCTGCCTGATCAAAAGGCGGCATTATAGCCTGCGCGGTGCTATGTGCGTGGCACCTTTCCATTGCCCATACTCCTGCTGCCCTTCACGCCGTCCAAGCTACACGGTCTTACCTCAGGCAAGGAGCGCAGCCTCCATTTTCCGGATGCCAGAAATAAGATTGCGGAAGCTGGCCGAACGCTGGTTATTCAAAGCGAGATGCTTGCCGATTTCACGTGAACCGCTCACTTTCTGATATTTGCCGCGTGTGAGCGTGCGCAACTCCTGGCTTGGGTTGCCCAGATGATCTGGAGATCGAAATTTTCTGTTGCCTTGCTGCTTTGCCAATCCGGAAAGCCCAAGCGCAACTTCCGTTGCAGCTAAATCGGCCAAATAAAAAGTTTCCAATTCCCTGCAAGCAACACGTATCAGACACGCAGCCGTTTTTCCTGACTGGTTGCACAGCTCGCTCAAGCGTTGCTTTAACTGAATGCAATCGGGGTGACTATCCTGATCGCGCAGCACGATGAAACGAGCCTGTGCATTCTGATAACCGCGAATCCGGCGTACAAGATGCCTCTCCAGATCCTGCTTGCCCTCGAATGGGATCATGCGCGGCACAATCCTGTCATCAAGAAAGCGCGGCAGCAGGCTTTCAAGCAAGGCCGCGGACGAATACTCCTCCAGCAAAAAAACCAGTTCCTTGGTCATTGCGGATCGGCTCCCGTGAAAAAGCCCTGCTTCCACAGATAACCCAGTTGATCGCCTTCCGCTACATAGGCAGCAATCTGTGCATCGTCCTTGGCTCGGCAAATTTCTGTATAGCCATTACGTTTGACCAGCCAGCACACCTCATCCAAAGCTACGGCATTGAGAAAATCCGGCGAATGGGTGGAGACAAATACCTGTCCACCGCGATTGGCATAAAGACGGAACTCTTCGGCCAGTTCAGTCATCAGACGTGGATACAAGTGGTTTTCCGGTTCCTCCACGCAGAGTAACGGATGCGGCCTGGGATCGTGCAATAACACCAAGTAGGCGAACATTTTGATCGTGCCATCGGAAACATAACGATCAAGAAATGGTGTTCTAAACGCGCCATCCTGAAAACTCAGGGCCAGGTAACCATCATCCATCAATTTTGATTCGACTTTCGATACTCCGGGTACGCGCCTGGTCATGGTATCGAGAATTTTCGTAAATATATCCTCATGTTGCTCGCTCAAATAACGTGCGACCAACGGCAGGTTTTCACCTGTTGGCGACAAGTGCTCGGAATCGCCTGCGGCTTCCTTGCGACCACGTGCGGCATTGATGTGAAAATCTGATACATGCCAATTTTCGATCAGTTGGCGAAAGGCGTTGGCCGCCTTGAATCGTTCGAATTGCCCCAAGCCCTTGATAGCCAGTGTGTCCGGGGACACTTTTTGGTTTTCCCGGTCCAACTCCTCATCGGGCTTGCTGAAATCCTCTTCGTTGGTGATAGCGTAGCCTTCGCCATGAGTGAAATCGAGAAAATGAAAGGGACGCCCATAGCGCCCACGTTTGTAACGCAGCGTCTCCCGGCTTACCACCGGCTGAGCGTTTGTCTGGCCAATCTGCAACGAATACGTGACCAGCCGCTCAACACCCGTAATTTCCATGCGAAATTGCAATTCGATCTGGATTTGATCCGTGGCCGGATTGCAACCCCGGCTCAATACCTCCACAAAGCGTCCCCGCTTGTCCAAGGCCTGACGAACATTGCCCCGCAGGCAGTCGTGTAAAAAACCGAACACATCGAACAAAGTGGTTTTACCCGATCCATTAGCGCCAACCACCACCAGGAATGGCGGAATGTCGGTCATATGGATGTCCTTGAACGCTTTGAAATTCTTCAAGCGGATGGATTCGATTTTCATGTCAAACCTTCCAGATCAAGGGGCAGCAGGTCTGGCAGGATAAGGCAATCTTAGGCTTCATGCTTGATGTTTCCTTCTTCGTTGCGGTTTTGGTGCAACCGCGTGTTCAGATCGAATATGCTCCAGTAGAACGCTTGCAGGTTCATCGCTTGGATCTTGCGGCACGAGTTCGCCTCGGAAGGCTTTGGCGAGGATGGCTTGATCGAGGTGGTCGATCAGTTTGCGGGCACTGGTGGCGTTGGCAGCTAGGTGGTCTACCCAAGTAAAGGCAGATTCAGCCAGTTTTGCAATTTGTGCCTGTTCTTGCTGTGATGGGACGTTGATCGGTAGCCGTGCAATATCTCCATTGTTGATCTGGGGAACGTTTGAACCATTGCTGATAGACACGAGATCAAGCTTTTGCATCCACCACCAAAGAAATTCAGGAGATATACCTGTCGCAGTCAGTACCATCAGGTTAAGGTCGAGCGCCCCATCTACAAGCAGCTTTCGCTTCTTGTTTGTTGCAATAGCCCCGCCTCGTTTCGGAAAAGCAACGGAGCCAGCCTTAATCACCCTAAGGCCAAGATCACGCGCATCCTGCTGTGACAAACGAAACTGTGAAGTTCGTAGGCCATGCAAATTGTCAGGCTCGTTCATGCTTGACACCTTGAACCACGGAAATTTGCCATCAGCCGAAAGGCGATTTTCAATGCCTTTCGGCGTTTGTCCGCTGGCGATTACAACGACCTCGTCCAAGGTTGTTGTAATCCACTCGCTGCTTACCCTGCTTGTTTTGCGCCACCCCCGCGTTAGATCCCCACGAAACGCTGCTGACAGAACGGCCTGTTTGTATTTCTCGACGAGGCGAGGGATGTGGTCGAGGTGGTCGCGGGCGCGTTTGGATTTGTGGGTGAGGCTGTCGATCTTTGACACGATTCGACGTTGTTCGGGGAGGGGAGCAAGATTTATCGGTGCTTTGGAGAATCTTCCCTTGTTGATGATGGCAACAGTCGTCGCGGAAGAATTTTCTTCCAGCCACGGGCGTATCGTCCGGCTCCAATAGTAGAGATAGCGGGGATATGCTGCAGGAGTTGGCAGGATCGCATTGATTTGTTGGTTGCATATTGCCGGAGCAGAAATAAGTGCAGATTTTCCAAGATTCCCGATGCACGTTATTAAGAGGCTGTCCGCTGGTAACAATCGTCCCGCCTCTGCGCCCGCTTTGCTGACCATATCCTCAGATTCGAAAATAGTGCCGCCAGCATCAAGATCGCCAGGCTTAAAAAAACATATCTCGCGGCGATACAGTTCGGCGTTACGTTTTGGTGGGGTGCTGCCAGTTTCTATGCGGGAAATATCGCCAATTTCGGTAGCAATCCACCCTTTCGGCAATTCGCTCACTTCGCTGCCTCCGGTTCCAACTCCTCCGACAGCGTCTCAATTTCCTCCAACGCCGCCTTCAAATGCCCAACAATCGCCGCCGCAATATCCCCCGGCTCAGTCAGCGCTTCCTCGCTATCCGCCTCCGTATCCCGCAGCCACGCGATATCCAGATTGTCATTGCGATCAGCGATAGCCTTGCGATCAAACTTCCGCCAGCGGCCATCCTCGCCCTTGTCCTTGCGTTTGGCGCCGCCATTGGGATCATCGCCGTAGGCTTTCTCGAACTCCTTGAAATCCTCCACCGTCAGTGGCCGCGTCTTGCCGAAGGCGTCCATGTTCGCGCGCATGTCATAGACCCACACCGCCTTGGTGTTGGCCTTGTCCGTCTTGCCGCGCTGGAAGAACAGCACATTGGTCTTGACGCCCTGTGCGTAAAAAATGCCGGTGGGCAGGCGCAGGATGGTGTGCAGGTCGCACAGTTCCATCAACCATGTGCGCAGCCGCTTTCCGGTGTTGTCCTCGAACAGCACGTTATCGGGCACCACCACGGCGGCGCGTCCGCCGGGTTGCAGCGCGCGGACGATGTGTTCGACGAAGGCAAGCTGCTTGTTCGACGTATCCGCCGTAATCGAAAAATCCGAACGGGTGGGACGACCGCCGCCCTTTTTGGTGCCGAAAGGCGGGTTGGTGAGAATCAAATGAGCCTTCGGTAAGGCCTCCCCATCCGGTGACAGCGTATCGGCATTCCGCACGCCGCCTTCGATGCCGTGCAACAGCAGATTCATCAAGCACAGGCGATGCGTGTCGGGGACAAGCTCTGCGCCAACAAAGGCCTCATGCCGTTGAAAAAAGATTTTTGCCTCTGGTAACTGATAAAGCTCGTCGGTGTGATCCTTGATGTAGCGGTCGGCGGCAACGAGAAAGCCCGCCGTGCCCGCTGCTGGGTCTTGCACGATTTCGCCGGGCTGTGGCTGCATCAAGCGCACGATGCAGTCGATCAGTGGGCGCGGCGTGAAATACTGACCAGCGCCGGATTTCTTGTCGGCGGCGTTCTTTTCCAGCAAACCTTCGTAGAGATTGCCCAAACCTTCTTCGCGAGCGGAGAACCAATCGAGTTGGTCGATGCTGCCGGTGAGCGCCTTGAGGTTGGTGGGCTTGCGCAAGCGCGTCTGCGCATCGGTGAAGATGGCCGCGACCAGTTCATCCTTGGCCTTGCC
>JAIRJU010000323.1 GCA_031260485.1 Pseudomonadales bacterium
TAATCCGCCGCAGGCGCTTTATCGGACTGAGCCTCTGCATCGATCCTAATCCGCCGCAGGCGCTTTATCGGACTGAGCCTCTGCATCCGTCCTAATCCGCCGCAGGCGCTTTATCGGACGGAAATCCTGCTTCGGTGTGGCCAAAGGCTCCCCCTGGACAGAATTCGCTATATCATCGCCGCTCCGGTGGCCGTGTGGGCCGCCACGATCCTTGCTACCCATAGACCATGCTCGCCACCACCGCTACCAAACACTGCCACTGCGGCAACGACAAACCTTTCGCGCAATGCTGCGAACCTTTTCTCACCTTCAAGGAAAAATCCAAGACCGTGCGCCAGTTGGTGCGTGCTCGCTACTGCGCCTATGCGCTGGGCGCTGGCCACCACCGTGAATTTCTGGTCCGTACCTGGCATCCGGGGACGGTGCGCGGCCTCAGCATCGCCGATCTCACCAACGACAATTTGCACTGGCTGGGGCTGGAGATCATCCGCGCCGACCAACGCGACGACCGCGGCAGCGCGGAGTTCAGGGCCTATTTCCGCCAGGAAGAAGACGGCCCGCTGCGCGTGCATCACGAACGCGCCTTGTTTCATCGCATCAAGGGCCTGTGGCTATATGTGGAAGGGCAGGTGCAGGAGTTGACGCAGGTTGTTGACACCGAAGGCGGCAAGGCTTGAGGGCCAGGCGTGGGAACTGAGGCAGGCCGAGGCGGGCAATAGTGAGCTGACCCTCTTGCGGCTTGCTTAGCATAAGCTCAATATAACAGGCATATAAACACATTATGCCTAATAAAATGAGCAAATTTGACACCCCACAGCGAGTCGTTGAGCAGCTTGCCCTGCTCGGCCAGCGTATTCGGATCGCGCGTATTCGGCGTGGATGGTCCGTGGCGGATCTGGCAAGCAAGGCGGGCATCAATCGTAATACCTTGACGGCATTGGAACTGGGCAAGGCTGGCACCGCGGTTGGGGTGTGTTTCACGGTCTTGTGGGCCTTGGGTTTGGACCAAACCCTGAACGGCGTGGCCGAGCCCGACGCCGATCTTCATGGCAAGGCGCTTGAAGCCGCGCGGCGCCCTTCACGGGCAGGTAAGCCGCGCAAGGCGCGTGACGACTATGACTTCTGAGCGCGAGGCCTACGTTTATATCCAGCTTCCCGGCACGCTGGAAACAGTTCCGGCGGCGCTGCTGCGCGTGCGAACCTTGCCAGATGGCACGCATGTTGGGCGTTTTCGTTACGGTGATCGTTATCTCGCAAGAGCCGAAGCCGTGGCGCTCGATCCGTTCCGCTTGCCCTTGAGCAGCGAGATTTTCGAGTTTACGCAACTCAAAGGCATTCCCGGTGCGGTGCGTGATTGTGCGCCAGATGCGTGGGGGCGGCGTGTCATCGAACACAAACTTGAGCGGGGTCCCGCCGATCTCCACGAAATTGATTACTTGCTGCATGGTCCGCAGGATGGGGCTGGTTATCTGAGTTTTGGTTTGAAGGCCGAACCGCCCGCGCCCAAGCGTTCCTACAATCGAACCCATCAACTGCACGAACTGATTGCCGCGGCACAGGCCATTGCGGAAGGCAGGCGAGTGGTTGCGCAGGTGCTCGAACGGCTAGAGCCTGGTACCAGCCTGGGCGGTGCGCGGCCCAAAGCGACGCTTGAAGATGCGCACGGTTTGTGGCTTGGCAAGTTTCCCGCCAAGAGTGATCGCTGCAACTTGCAACGTGTGGAGTTCGCAACGCTCGAACTGGCGCGGCGCTGTGGCCTCAATGTCACGCAGGCGCGGCTGCAAGACCTTGGGGATTGTGATGTGCTGATGTTGCAACGGTTCGATCGGGAATGCGTCGAGGGCGGCTACCTGCGTTTTGGACTGGTCAGTAGTCTGACAGTGCTGGATTGTGAAGACAGCGCTCTGAACCGGGAGCGCTGGTCGTACCCACTGCTGGCGGATGGTTTGCGACGGTGGTCCGACAAGGCCGAGGCTGATTGTGCCGAGTTGTTCCGTAGAATGGTGTTCAACGCGGCCGTGACCAACAATGACGATCACCCGCGTAACCATGCCTTATTGCGCCGGCAAAAAGGCTGGCGCCTTTCTCCTGCCTATGATCTGGTGCCCACGCCAGCCCTCAGCCTTGAACGGCGTGATCTTGCGTTGGTGGTGGGCAACTACGGGCGCACTGCCAGTATCTACAATCTCTTGTCTCAAGCCGCGCGGTTTGGCTTGTCTGTGGCAGCGGCGCGCCAGGAAATTGACCAAATCGTGGCCGTTATCAGGCAGTGGCGCGAAAGATTCTTCGCCTGTGGTGTGTGTACCAAAGATATTGAATACATTGCACCGGCTATCTTGCCGGAATGTTTTTTCTGTGAAAAACAGCCGGATATTTGAGCGTCGCTAGCAATATTGGAACGAAAAACTGTTTTTATACCTCGTATTTTTAACCTCACCCACGCGGCTTGGCGCGGTGCGTCGCGGTGGCGGTCCAGGGGTCGTCGGGCCAGGGGTGTTTGGGGTAGCGGCCTTTCATTTCCTTTTTCACTTCGGGATAGGTGTTTTGCCAGAAGCTGCGTAAATCCTGGGTGATTTGCAGTGGCTTGCCGCCGGGTGAGAGCAGGTGCAGTGTCAGTGGTACGCGGTCTTCGGCGATGCGCGGGGTTTGGGCGAGGCCGAACAGTTCTTGCAACTTTACCGCCAGTACCGGCGGGCCATCCAGACTATAAGTGATCGGACGTTCCAGACCGGAAGGCACCAACAGGCGCGTGGGTGCGAGTTGGTCGATGCGCTGGCGCGTGGGCCAGTCGACGGGGGCTTGCAGGGCCTCGCGCAATTCCTCTTCGCTCAAGGCGTCGAGCCGGGTTTTGCCTATGAATGCACTGCGCAGCCAGGCGTTACGGTTTTGCAGCAAGGCAGCGTCGCCCAAATCAGGCAGGCCGAGTGCGGGTAGCCACTGACGTAAACAGGCCATACGAATGCGCCATTGGCGCAAGGCGTCGCTCCAGGGCAGCACGTCGAGGCCCAATTGCGCCACGGCTTCCGTCAAGGCGCTGGCGGCTTGCTCAGGATCGGGGCGCCCGGCAGGGCGGCTGTCGAGCACGATTTGATCGAAGCGCGTTTCGCGCCGCGCGATCAAGGCGCGGGTTGGCGCGTCCCAGCGCACGTGGTCTTCTTCGACAAAGCGTTCCAGAAAGGCCTCGCGCAAGTGCGCTTCATCGAGCGGTGCGGCGCGCAGAATCAGGCTATCGCGGTTTTCCAGGCGAAGTTCGCTTATCACCAGCCAGGGTTCGCCGCGCAGGCGGCTGTCTTCAAACAGGCGCGCGCTTTTGCCATTGCTGAGCTGATAGCGCAGTGGGTCGCTGGGATGCCGATGGCCGATGCGATCGGGGTAGGCGTGCAAGAGCACGGCGCCTAATGCGTGTGAATAACCGCGTGAATGGCGCGAGTGCGGCGCAGGTTCCTGCAAGCGCAGGCGTTTGCGCCATTGTGCGGCGCTGTGATCAATGGTGTTGAGCGCGGCGCGCGAGGCGCCGGGCACGGTATGTTGCGGGTTGGCGCGTTGCGCGGTGAGTACGTCGTGGCGGCTTTGCCAGTCGTCGCCGCGATAAGCGATGAGCGGATCGCGCGCTTCGATCAAGGCGGCGAGGTCGCAGGCCAAGGCTTGTTCCTGCGCTACTTTCGGTGCCAGCAACATGGCGCCCAAGCGTGGATGCGTGCCGAGTTGCAAGAGGCGCTGGCCAAAGGCGGTGATCTGATGGCGCGCATCGAGCGCTTGCAAGCGCAGCAAAAGATCGCGCGCTGCCGCCAGCGTGCCCGCGGGCGGCGCATCGACAAAGCGCAATTCGCTGCTACCCCAGGCCGCGAGTTCCAGCGCCAAGGGCGCGAGATCGACCTGGTTGATTTCCGGTGTGCGCGCGAGGTCGAGGCGTTGTTCCTTCGGCCAGAGGCGGTAGCTCACCCCCGGCGCCACGCGGCCGGCGCGGCCACTGCGCTGATCGGCCGAGGCCAGTGCAATGTTCACGGTTTGCAGGCGCGAAAAACCGGAATTGGGATCGAAGCGTGGTTCACGCGCGAGGCCGCTGTCGAGCACCACGCGCACGCCGGGTAAGGTGACGGACGATTCGGCGATGTTGGTGGCGAGCACCACGCGGCGGCGGCCTTCGGGATCAGGCGCGAGCGCGGCGCTTTGCCGCTCCACCGGCAAGTCGCCATGCAGTGCGAGCACGCTCAGCGTTTGATACGCGGGGCCTTGCAATAACTCCGCCACTTGTGTGATTTCGCGCTGGCCAGGCAGGAACACCAGTACATCGCCTGCGTGCTCGTGTAGCGCCGCATCGAGGCAGCGTTTGACGGTGAGCGGCAAGGTTTCGTCGCGCTTGGGCGGGAAATAGCGCAGCTCGACAGGATAGGCACGGCCCACGCTTGTCAGACGCGCGGCGTCACACCAGCGGCTGAGCGCCTCGCCATCGAGCGTGGCAGACATCAGCAGCAGGCGCAGGTCGCTGCGTAATGAATGTTGCACATCGAGCGCCAGCGCCAAGCCGAGATCACTGAATAAATGCCGCTCGTGAAATTCGTCGAACAGAATTGCCGCCACGCCCTCGAGCGTAGGATCGTCTTGAAGCAGCCGCGTGAGAATGCCTTCGGTGACCACTTCGATGCGCGTTGCCGCGCTCACGCGATTTTCAAAGCGGATGCGGTAGCCGACGCTGTGGCCCACCTCCTCGCCGAGTTGACGCGCCATGAACGTGGCCGCTGCACGCGCCGCTACGCGGCGTGGCTCCAGCAGCAACACTTTGCGCCCGGCGCACCACGGTTCATTGAGCAGCGCCAACGGTACCTGCGTGGTCTTGCCTGCGCCTGGCGGTGCTTCCAATACCAGCCGTGTCCGCTCGCGCAAGGTGGCGAGCAGTGCGGGCAAAATGTCATGAATGGGCAGTGGCGGGCTCACAAAATTCGCGGTAACTGATCTGAGGCAGCAAAAGCTGCGCATTATGCGTTCTGGCAACGGTGACGCAAGCCTGCGCGCTGGTATCATCGCGTCCAGATGATGACGCATTGGAGCGCTGCTATGAACTTGGTGACGTTGACTTGTCCCTCTTGCGATACCACCAACCGCGTGCCGGCCGAGCGCCTGGGCGAAGCGCCGCGCTGTGGCCGCTGCAAGGAATCGCTCTTTACCGGCAAGCCGCTGACGCTCACCGCGGGTAATGTTGATCGCGTGCTGCAAAACACCGGCGTGCCGCTGCTGGTGGATTGCTGGGCGCCGTGGTGCGCGCCTTGCCGCAGCTTCGCGCCGATCTTCGAGCAGGCCGCGCACGAACTCGAACCGCGCCTGCGCTTCGCCAAACTCGATACCGAAGCGGAGCAACAGCACGCCACATTATGGAGCATTCGTTCCATTCCCACCTTGATTCTGTTCAAAGACGGCCACGAAGCAGCACGGCTCAGCGGTGCACTGCCCCTGGTACAGCTTAAAAAATGGCTGCTTGAACAAGGTGTGTGAGGAGCCGTACTTCTGACCACGCTCACCACGCTCGACGACATTCGCGCCCTGCGCGAAACCTGGCGCATCGAATGCAAACTGGCCTTGGGCCGCGATGGCCAAGGCGCCTTGCCGCACGATGTGTGGGAAACCTACAGCGCGTTCGCCAATACCGAAGGCGGCGACATTTTTCTGGGCCTGCGCGAACTGGGGCCAAGTTCCTACGAGCTGGCGGGCATTCCCAACCCGCGCAAAGTGATCGAGGAACTTTTGGCCGGCGCCGCCAATCCGCGCGTGGTGAGTGTCAACCTGCTGTGCGTGGATAATGTCGGCATTCTTGCTATCGACGGCCGCTCAGTGGTTCAAGTGAGCGTACCGCGCGCGCCGGATTCGCTGCGGCCCGTTTACATCAACGGCGATGTGCTTAACGGCAGCTACGCGCGCGATCGCTCCTTCGACATGCGCATGAGCCAAGATCGCGTGCGGCGTATTTTGGCCAAGGTGAAGGCGCAAGTATTGAGTAAGGCGTGAGGGGTTGCAGCCGTACTAGTGCTTCCCCCGAGCTTATTGAGAATTCCATAAAACATGACATTCGTATGATCGGCTGGTATAGAACCTTGTCAATGCATCATACCCACTCCACCAACGGAAGCATTTGGGCAGGAGGGGCTCATTCAACGCAAATAGGACCGTATTCATGAAATTCTTATCAATTGCATTGGGAGTCCTTGCTCCTTGGTTTGCCCAAGCGCAAGTCGATTGGACAAGCGTGTCAGGTTTGACGGATTCGGATAAGCAGGACATTACCGAAATCACCACGCAGACCTCGATGTATATCTCCACAACCATCTCGGAAATCCCCACTCATATGGCCGGTACGTTCTTTGTCATCCGCACACCGGCCCATATCAATGGAGTACGCAGTGCATGGCATGAAATAACCCTCTGCCGCAAGAGCGTGAGTTCGTGCCTGCAACGGACCAATTGGGGTATCGGTGATTGGCGCGTAGTCGCGGAAAATTCGATTCAGGAGCGCTGGCATTTTTCCGATGGCGAGTGGGCGATTGACATCGAACTCGGTCCCGCGATTTCCTATGCGGAAGCGCAGTCCATCGTTCTGGCGATCCATCGCCACCAGCTGAAGACGTCGCCTGGACTGGCCAGCTTCGCTGCGAATACGGATTCATCCAGAATTAAGTCCATTCGGACAATTGACCCCATCGCACGAGAGTTTCTGGTAGAAATCAACACTGGCTTCAGTGGGGATTCGTTGATGGTGCGGTTGGAAGACGGCGACGTAATTCTTTATGGAGGTAGTTCCTGGATAGCAGACACCCGGACCGCCGCATTACCGTTGAGCTTCAGAGGCTAGCTGTATGCGCTTTTTAGCCTTCCTGTTCGTCGTACTTCTTACAACTGACTGTGCCGGCGTCGGTGTGGTGGCCACTTCCGACCCACTGCAAAAATTGAACAATGCTGAAGAATTGTTCATGCGGCAAGATCGGCCTCTATTGGCCGAGCTATTAATCAAGGAGGCGATGACCATCTATCAGGAGCAGAATGATGCGCATGGATTGGGAAATGCCCATCGAGAATACGCCGACTTACTTCTATCTCCTTCGGTTTCCGGAAAATGGGGAAATTATTATCGGAGTAACGGGTTCCTGGACAAAGCTGTGACCTACGATAATCGAGCCACGAAAGCTTCGGAGTATTACACCAAGGCAGTCGAATATTACGGCCAAGCAGTCGCCCAGCTTCGTGAAGCTGGACGCTATGATTCTCTGACCAACGTCTACTTCAACATGGCCTATTCCTTCTCCCGGCTGGATGATCGAGTGAATGCTTGCCGCTTCTACGATGAAGCGTTGAACGCATATAACGAAAACATTCACCGAAATCCTGGCGTAACGCCCTATTCTCCTTCTGGAACCGTTGCGGACCTCGTTGCCGAAGAGAAGATGCAAGCAGGTTGCGCGTAGAAATACGACCGTCACGGAGCAGACTATACAGCGATAGCCAACAACAGCGAGGGCGAGCTCATTCAATTACGCCGTTGTCGTGTCGTGTATTTTGGAAAAATCAATGGGTAATAAT
>JAIRJU010000162.1 GCA_031260485.1 Pseudomonadales bacterium
CTCGCCGAGCGTGACATCATCGACATCCAGGCTGTTGCCCGCGAGGTCGACGATGCGGGCACGGAAACGGTAAAGCTGACCGAAGCGCAAACGCGGCAGCGAGCGCGGCGGCGGTGTGAAAGTGGCTTTGATGCCGACGCCGCTGGCGGGTTCCTCCAGCGCATCGGATGGCGCTTCGCCTTGAAGCTCGGTGCCGGCGACCGGCTGCGCCTTGATGCTCCGGCCCGCCGGCGGCGCCACCAGGCTCCAGCCGCTCCAGCCAAACAGGGCTTCATGCAGATAATGATCGTCAGGGTTGGCGCTGCCAGGGCCGCCGGAGCTGGTCGAAAGGCCAGACACCCAGCCTTCGTCATCGGCGAATTCGGGCGGCTTCTCGTTTTTCGCCAGCTTCGCTTCCAAGGTATAAGTGCCATGGCGGGCGCATAGCGTGCGCCAGGGGCCAGCCTTGCTGGCATCGGGAACAGTGGCCACATCAACACGATAGCCGCGATGTACGTCCTCGGCGAACAGCGTAACTTCCGCCTTGTTCTTGAATGCCGCATTTTTGACCGCGGCCGCGAGAACGCGCTGCACCGCGTCCACCGCGCGTCCGTGCCGCGACACGCTCAAACCGCCGTTGCGCAGCGCCGCCACCGGCTGCTTGTCGCCAGTAGAGTAAGTGACCTCGCCATGCGGCTGTTGCACCACGAACTGGCCATTGTGCTCTTGCACGCCGTACTGCTTGGCGACCAGGTTCTGCGTGGTCAGCGCAAAATCGACGGTCTTCAGCGCAGAGCCATCCGCATCGAGCTGGTACACATCAAAGAGCTTGTTCTTGCCCTCCCCGTGCTGGTCATCGGCGCCCTCCAGACGCAGCAGACCGCGCAACTGATCGGCGCCGAGCGGGCGCGTGATGAAGCGTTCCTTGTCGGCGTAAAACGCGGTCCAAGGTGTTATATCGGTGCTGGGAACATGATCCTTGCCGCCCCATTTCATCACCAGGCGTATGCGCCCGGTCATGATGCCCCCCGCGATGCCTTTCTGGAACCAACGATCATCATTGATGGTGAAATCCAGCACCAAGCCGAGCCGCCGCATCAGTTCGGGATAACTCGCCAGCGCTGCGATGATCTGATGAAAATCGATCACGGGCGCCTCTTTGGGCTGTTGCTTCTGGTTGAACTGTGGGCGGCGCAGCGCCCGCTCCGCATCGGTGGGCCGCGCGCGGCGATAGAAGCGGTCTGCCTGGTAAAGAGCGTATTCGTCGGCGGTCTGGAATTTGCCCTGTAGCGCCGGATCGGTCGCGCTCCACTCTTGGCTCAGCGCCCGGCGTGGCGCCTGCTGGGCGATGGACGGTGTCCCCGCAGGTTCAGTAACGCTAGCGGCGGGCACGCCTACTTTATAGGCACCGGAAAACGCATCCTTGCGCATCTGGTCATCGAAGCCAGAGGCGAAAAAGCGATCAAAGCGTTTCTGAGGATCGAAGTATTCGACTTTCCCGGGGCCAAAGTTCAGGGTATCGGTTTTTGTGCCCACCTCTTCCAGCATCTGGCGCAGATCGCCCTGCGCGCCGCTCCAGGGCAGCAGCGTCGGATGCTCGGTGCCCGATTGCAGTGCCAGCTTGCCGTAGTTGCGCTTGAGATAACTGAGCACGTTGCGCACGGAAAAGCTGTGCAGGTTGACTGTGCTCATATCCTGAAACTCGAAACCGGTGACGGGCGTTTCCGGGTTGAAAAACTTGGTCCAGAGATTCCCATCCGGACTGCTGACCAAATTCAGCGCCACGACCCCGCCGCCAGGCTCGCCTTCCAGCGAAAACTGCGTGCCTTGCAGCGTCTTGGGCCAATTGATGAATTCCGGGAACGCCACAGGAGTACCGCCAAGCATTTGCTCGGCTTTCGATTGCGGTGTCAGGCGTGGCGATACCACGACGCTGATGCGCCGCTGTTCTTTCGACATGCCATAGGGCAGAACGGTCCAGACGATTTGTGAAGTAGCCATGAGGGTGTTCCTTATACGTAGGCGTTGACGTGGTCGTGCCAGCCGTAGATCGAATTGATGTTGATTTCGTTAAGCTCTTGCTCCAACGAAAGGTCAGGCTTGTTGAGGCCAAGCATCTGGCGCAGTGAAGGATCGCCATTGGAGCCGGCAATCTTGCGCTCGACAGAGACAGTGACGCTGATCGAGAACAGGAATACCGACACCTCGATCTTCAGCTCCGCCTTGCCGATACATTTGCCGGAGTCGATGTGGAACTCCAGGCTCAGATAAAGCTCGATCGAGACCGAGATGATCTTCATCACGCTGGCATTGCCGCGCATACGGATGTAACCGGTGAGCGAGGCTTTATCCTGCTCCATGCGGAAATACAGGCCCGCCTTGATCTCGATGCTGCCCGAGGCCACACCGAAATCCAGTTCGATCTTGGCGCCGAATTCGAACGAGGCTTCCAATATCTGCACGCCGTGCGGATCGATGGTGATGCCCATGAAGCCACCCCCGCCAATCGCATAAACAGTCAATGAAAAGGGATTTTCGCGCGTGCAGAAATTGAAGCGCACACTCAACGGCTGGCCGATGAAGGGCACGGTAAAGCCCGCGCCCAGGCTGATATTGGAAAGCTGCATCATGCCGCAGGTGATGGTGGGCAGCGCCTGGTTGAAACCGGCGTCGATGCCCTTGGGCGAGATCTCAAAATACGGCGGATCGGAGAAACCATCGAGCGGAATGAAGTCGCGCAGCACTTCCACGAAACTCAAGGGCCCGACAAACTTGATGTCCGACAGCAGCACGTCGACATTCATCTTGGCCGCGCTGTCCACCGAAAATTCGATCTTCTCGAAGTTCAACTCGATGAAGCTGGCTGGCGCGATCAACACCAGGTCGAAATGCTTGAGTCCGGCGAACGCAGTAACCTTCGCGCTTTTTGGATCACTCTTCTTGACCTTGGCTTCCACGCCCACCGCAAAGCCCTTCTTGTCGTGCGCAACGAATAGCGGCGAGGTCTCGGCGCCACTATCGGTGTACCACTTGGCAGGGTTCTGATTCGCGCCTTTCCCCAGATTCGCGGCCCCTTTGAAGCCCCAACTGCTGATGGTGGGATTCCAATCGAAGCGGATCGTCATCTCGTCACCGGTGAGTTGCTTGATCCATTTCGCGATCTCGCCGACAGTCCCAATCAGAGACTTGACTTCCTCCACCGCCTTGATGATCGCCTTGCGTGGTGCGCCATCGAGCAGATCGAAACTGTCCAGCACGGTGCGGAAAGGACCAATCACCGTCAACAATCCAGGAACCGTGACGCCTTTGCTGGGGACTACGCCGCCGTTTAGCAGCGCCTCAAGATCCGCAGCGCCTTGCTCGGTCGAGAACAAGCCTGTGAGCGTGCTGGGGTTACCAATGATGTCATTGAGCGCATCCCACAGGGCTTTGCCTGTCTTAACCATCTCCTCCAGCGCTTCCAACTGGTTCAGCACGGTATCGATCTTCTGCACCGCGTTGAGCACCGATTGCTTGAAGCCCGCGGGCAGCGCCACATCCTTGGGGCCGCCTGGGTTGCCAGGAGTGGCGGGAATACTGACGGGGATGGGGTTGTCGGCGAGAAGCTTCAGATCGGCAACCGCTTTGCGCGCCAAATCGATCGCACCGCCGGAGCCTGATAGCCCCAAGTTTCCGAGTGTGGTCGCCACATTCCCGGCGTCGCCCGCCATCGTGGCCAACTGCTGCGCCATCGTTTGCAACTTGCTTATCACGTTGTCGAGCTGCTGCGTTACAAAACTGATCTTTCCCTGTACCGCGGCTTTCTGTTCCTGATAAAAGCCCTTGGCTTGCGCAATCAGATCATCGAGGGTCGCCTTGAACACCTGCATCGCCGCTTCACCGATGCTGGCCGGTTGCGTGGCGATATTGCTCACGAACTCGTAGAGGCGGCCCAGACCGCTGACGAGGCTCTCCACCTTGGAGCCAGCCTCGCTGGCGAACTTGGGGGATTTTTTCGCCAGCGCGTCCTGGCCGCCACCGCCGGTGAACTGATCGATCAGCGCGCCCAGCGGAATGCAGCCGAACAACAGCGGCAAGGGCAGGCTGCCGAGCGAAGCGGCGTTGAAGCCGGCGGCGTCCGGATCGGGGAAACCCGAGCCTTTGGGCAGCGTACCCTTGATGAACTCCCCGGTATCGCTCATCACCGGCCCCGCCAGACGCGACAGCGCCTTGGGCGCGAGGTTGGGTTGCACGAAGCCGCCCGACTTGTCGCCTTGTTTGGAGAAATCGAGATTGGGCCCCACGCCCTGCGCCAGATCGGCGAACACTTCGCCCATGTTGCCGGCGCCACTGTTCTTGTCGCCGAAGCCTTCGCGCAGGAATGTCGGGTTGTAGGTCAACAGGTGCGAGCCTTGCGCGCCGCCAAGCTGCGCAATGGCAGCGATCCGCGCCTTGGTCGACTCCACGGTGGGCACCCACACCGGGTGCTGCAAATCGTCGCTCAAGGCCCGCAGATCTTGGTTGTTCTTTTCGGTCCAGCCGCCGAAAGTCATCTCTTCCACCTGCACCGTGGTGTCGCCCGATTTGAGGCTGGGCGCCAGCGCCACGCGCTGGTAGTCGAGATGGGCGGTGTTGTAGGCCGGCTCCAGAGGGCCTTTAGACGATTTCGGCGCGTTGAAGGCTTCCATCGCCGTCTGGGCGTAGGCTTCGGCCCCGCTGTAAAGCGCTTTGTTCGCACCGTCACGCGGCCCTGCCAGGGTGTTGTCCACGAAAATCATCGGCAGATCGAACATCACCCGCCGACCATCGAGGTCAGTGGCAACGCACTGGAAGCGGAAGGGGTTGCCCGAGGCGACCTGGGGCCAGAACATCAACTGCCCCTTCCCCATGATGATTTCCGACTGCGTGGGATCGAGCAGATCCGGCGTCGTCTCGGTCAATATCTTGACCTTGGTAAAAGGAAACTGCCGCGCCAGCCGGATGGGCTTGTCCTTGCCCACGGGGATACGGGTGGCATTGAGAAAAGCGGGGTCGGCGAAATTGCGCTCCTTTTCGCGCACCACCATGTACAGGCGCTGGCGCAGATAGGCGGGGTTGCCCGGCTTTTCCTCGGCGACAGCCTTGCCATTATGGAATTTACGTTCACTCACCTTGATGAGCGCCACGCGGTGGCCGAAGGGGAACAGAAAACCTTTGTAGACCACGCGCACGTAGTGATCGCGGCCCATGGTGGCGCGATGCGCCCATTCCTCCACACTGAGGCCCGGCGGATCCCAGGCGCCGCGCGAATCCAGCCAGCCGCCGAGCGCCGTCAACATCATCAGGTTGGTGTCGATCGGCTCCGGCGTGTACTTCGGGTAGTTGAAGTTCGAGGAGAGATGCGCGATCTGGTAGCGATCGAAATTGTCGAGCGTGGTGCGGAAGGGCTGGCTGTCGCCTTTCTCCGCATCGGTTTTGTTGACATCGCTGTTGTAGGGCTCGGGCAGGGCTGATTTGCCATTTTTCGGCGCCGGCCACTTGCTGGTCATGGGTACCGAAGCCTGTTCGTGCTTGTCCCCCCGCAAGGCCCAGATCGCTCGGGTGGTACGGTTGGGATCGGGGTAGGACGGTTCGATTTCCTCGCCGGTTTTGGCATCCGGTGTCACCAGCCGCGAATGCCACAGCTCCGTGTGCTGCGTGACGGGCGACACCATCGCCTCTGGCGAGTGCCGCCAGCGGCCTCCTTCATGCGGCGACAAAATCAGCCGCCAGGGCATTTCAATGGACGTGATAAAGGCGCCCGGAACCGCCGGTTCCGGTGGCTGGAGCTTTTTGAAGAGATCGGCGTAATTGATCTGCGCCGTAACCATGCTATCCACCGACGCGATCAGTGCACGGGTATCGCTGCCCGTCGACACCTGGCGTGCTT
>JAIRJU010000036.1 GCA_031260485.1 Pseudomonadales bacterium
ACAACCCCTTACAACCCGATCTCATTTCTGACGGATCAAAATGAGCACCAGCACTGAACCAGACCTGCGTAGTCCCAAGTTCTACCTCAACCGGGAACTGAGCCTTCTCGAATTCAACCGCCGCGTGTTGGCGCAGGCGCGCGATGCGGAAATCCCGCTGTTGGAACGGCTGTTCTACCTTTGCATCGCCAGCTCCAACATGGACGAATTCTTCGAAATTCGCGTGGCGGGCATCAAGCAGCAGGTGGAATACGGCACCGGCCAGCGCGGTCCGGATGGGCTCAGCCCTTCCGAGCAACTGAACAAGATCAGCAAGACCGCGCACCAATTGGTGGCCGAGCAATACGAGGTGCTCAACGAGCACATCCTGCCGGCGCTGGCGCAGGGTGGCATCCACATCCTGCTCAGCAAGGATTGGAACCAGAAGCAAAAGGACTGGATCAAGAATTACTTCAACCGCGAACTGCTGCCGGTGCTCAGCCCGGTGGGGCTCGATCCGGCGCATCCGTTTCCGCAGGTGCTCAACAAGAGCCTCAACTTCATCGTCACCCTGGAAGGCAAGGACGCCTTCGGGCGCAATTCCGCGGTGGCCATCGTGCAGGCGCCGCGCGCATTGCCGCGCTTGATCCAGTTGCCAGCGTCCGGTGCATCGCACAAATATGATTTCGTGTTTTTGTCGTCGGTGATCTATCGCCACGCGGGCGACATCTTCCCCGGCATGAAGGTAACGGGCTGCTACCAGTTCCGCGTCACCCGCAACGCCGACCTCACACTACAGCAAGAAGACGCTGGTGACTTGCTGCACATCGTCGAAGGCAAACTGCCCACGCGCCGCTTCGCCAATGCGGTGCGCTTGGAGGTGCAACAGGATTGCCCGCAGGACATGATCGAATTTCTACTGCGAAAATTCAGTTTGCAGCACGAGGACGTTTATCAAGTGAATGGCCCGGTGAATCTCCATCGCCTGTTGGCTGTCCGCGATGTGGTGAAGGAGCCCAAGTTGCACTTTCCGCCGTTCAATCCCTCACTCAACAGCCGCGTCGCCAAATCCGTGGACCTGTTCGAGACCATCCGCAAGGACGACATTCTGCTGCATCACCCGTTTCAATCCTTCAACGTGGTGGTGGATTTGATCCGCCAGGCCGCGGCCGACCCGGATGTGCTGGTCATCAAGCAGACGCTCTACCGCACGGGCGACGATTCCAGCGTGGTGAACGCGCTGATCGAAGCCGCCAAGGCGGGCAAGGAAGTTACCGTGGTGGTCGAACTGCTCGCGCGTTTCGATGAAGAGGACAACATCGAACTTGCCAACGACTTGCAGTTGGCCGGCGCGCATGTGTCCTACGGCGTGGTGGGCCACAAGACGCACGCCAAAATGCTGTTGATCGTGCGCCGCGAAGGCAAGCACCTCAAACGCTACGTGCATCTGGGCACGGGCAACTATCACGCGGGCACCGCACGGCTTTACACCGATTACGGCCTGATCACCTGCGACACCGCGCTGACGGAAGACGTGCAGAAAGTGTTCCAGCAACTCACCGCCATGGGCAAGCCCGGCAAGATGAAGAAAATCTTTGAAGCGCCATTCACCCTGCACAAGGCCATGCTGGATCTGATCGACCGCGAAACCGAGAGTGCCTTGAAAGGCAAACCGGCGCGCATCATCGCCAAGATGAACGCGCTGGTGGAACCGTCCATCATCGAGGCGCTGTACCGCGCCTCACGCGCGGGTGTGCGCGTGGACCTGATCGTGCGCGGCATCTGTTGCCTGCGGCCCGGCATCAAAGACATTTCCGACAACATCCATGTGCGCTCGATCGTTGGCCGCTTCCTCGAACACACGCGCCTCTACTGCTTCCACAACGAAGGCGACTACCAACTCTACGGCTCCAGCGCCGACTGGATGGACCGCAATTTCTTCCGCCGCGTGGAAGTGTGCTTCCCTATCGAAGACAAACGGATGCGCAAGAAAATTCTGGAAGAGGGCCTGCTCAACTATCTCGCCGACAATACCCAAAGCTGGCTGCTACAAAGCGATGGTACCTACCGCCACAGCACCCCCAATCAAAACAAGCCGCGCAACGCGCAGCAGACCTTGCTGGAGCACTATGCCAGCGCATGACCACAAGAAAATTAGCACCTGCTGGAACGGCAACGCTCGTAATCCCTCGTTACCATCCTCCGGTAGTACCAAAAAAGTATTTCTTTGCTTGCAAAAACTACCAAATATGGTAGTTTTTACGCCATAAGCAACGAGAGCGACGCAATGACGCACAGTGAGTTCATGCGATGGCTAAAGGGACAGGGCGTTACTTTCAGCCACGGCACTGGGCGTCATTCGCTGAAAGCCGAGCTGAACGGAAAAGTGGTGCCAGTGCCCAATCACGGCAGTAAGGAAATCGGTAACGGCATCCGCTTGAAAATCATCAAAGACCTCGGCCTGAAATAGACCAGAGTACCACTGAGCGACTTTGATGGATAAGCCGCCTGCCCCGTAAACCGCAGAGGAGAAAACCATGGAATACGTTGTAAACGTTGAGACAGACGAACCCGGCGTGCTACTGACTTGCCCGGAAGTGCCGGAGTTTCATTGCGGCGGTGATGATCTGGATGACGCGCTGCTTCATGCGCTGGAAATGCTGGAAACCACATTTTCAATCTACATGGATGCCCGCAAGCTAATTCCGCTGCCGCGCAAAGCCAAAACAGGCGAAATCACGTTACGCCTTCCGGCACAGATTAGCGCCAAGGTGCTACTGCACAATGCGATGGTGACAGCCGGCGTGCGTAAAGTGGAGCTTTCCAAGCGCATGGGCGGATTGTCGGGAACACAAATCGAGCGCCTGCTTGACCTGCGCCACTCCACCAAGTTGGAAACTCTGGAAGCGGCGCTTGCAGTGGTTGGGTGCCAACTCGAGCTATCCGTGTCTTGAAGATCAAACAGAAGAGAAAGGCTAGAGGAAGTCTCGCTGCAGCTGTGAATGGGGGTTTTTCTTCGGGGTTTTTCTTCAGTTTTTCTTCCGCTTGCGGCACCCAAAACCGGATACACAACAAACCATTGAAAACACTAAAAAAATTGGTCGGAGTGGCGGGATTTGAACCCACGACCACCACACCCCCAGTGTGGTGCGCTACCAAGCTGCGCTACACTCCGTTTTGACTTTCAAAATTGCTTTAACTTTCAAAAACTACTTTAACCTTAACTATTTCAACCTTCAAAATTACTTTAGATTTTAGTGGTAACTTGCTGAATTCTATGAAATAAACTCAATCAAGATAACCCAGCGCTTCTTCGATCTCTTCAATCATTTCGCGGATCAGTTCAACGCGCAGTGCTGGGGCGCTGCCTTTGCCTTGCATGTCGTCGTACTCGGGCATAGGCACTATTACCGCCGCCGGTACGCCGCCTGCCATTTGTTGACGAGCGCCGCCAATCGTAAAGCCTTGTTCGTACAATAGCGCCCGAATCTGGCGGATCAGCATCACATCCTGGCGCTGATAGTACCGGCGATTACCACGGCGCTTCACCGGCCTGAGCTGGCTGAATTCTTGCTCCCAGTAACGCAATACGTGCGGCTTCACCTCGCACAATTCGCTGACTTCACCGATGGTGAAATAGCGCTTGGCGGGGATTTCCGGCAGCTCGGCGTTATGACTTGGTTCCAGCATAGCTTTCCACCTTCGCCTTCAGTTTCTGGCCGGGCCGAAATGTGACCACCCGGCGTGCCTGAATCGGAATTTCCTCTCCTGTCTTGGGATTGCGCCCTGGACGCTGGCGCTTGTCACGCAGATCGAAGTTGCCGAAACCAGACAGCTTCACCTGCTCATTGGCTTCCAGCGCCTTGCGTACTTCTTCAAAAAACTGCTCGACCAACTCTTTCGCCTCACGTTTGTTGAGGCCCATTTCCTCGAACAGGCGTTCAGCCATTTCAGCCTTGGTCAATGCCACGTTGGTCATTTGCTGCAACCCTGCCTTTCATTGTTGCTTACTGCCGTCTTACTATCGCTGAGCGCCCCCAGTGGCATTCCTGGGAATCACCTTAGTTCCGCATTAAATTCGGCTTGTAGAGCCTTGATACAGTTATCAATTATCGGGTTTATTTCGAGGTCGGTAAGAGTGCGCGAAGCGTGCTGAAAGGTCAAGCCCAAAGCCAGACTTTTTTTATCTTTTTCAATGTTTTGCCCTTGGTAGAGATCAAACAGCACGAGTTCTTTGAGTTCGGTTCCGGCGATCTTGCGCAGTTGTGCTTCCACGGCGCTGACCGGGGTCTTGGCGTCGAGCACGAAGGCCAGATCGCGCCGCACCGAGGGAAAGCGCGACAGTTCCGTGGCAACCGCGATGGCGCTCGCGCGCAGCAGCGTGAAATCCAGTTCCATCAGGAACACCTTGCCCGTGATGTCGAGCGCTTGTAGCAGGCGTGGGTGCAAGGCGCCGATCCAGCCCAGGTGATCTTCACCGCGCAGCACCCGCGCGCTCTGACCCGGTTGCAGCGCCGGATGTTCGGCGGCTTCAAAACGGAAAGACTCTGATGCGTGCGTCAGCGCCAGGATGGCTTCCACGTCACCTTTCAGGTCGAAGAAATCCACGCCGCGGCTCGCGCTGCCCCATTGCTCCGCCATGGCCGCGCCCCAAAGCAGAGAAGAAACTTTAACTTTTTGCTCTAATTTAGTGTTTTTATTTATAAAAGAAAGGCCAGATTCAAACAGGCGGCAACGCTCCTGTTGACGATTCTGATTGTGCTTGAGCGTTCGCACCAGGCCCGGCCAGAGGCTGCTGCGCATCACGGCCATGTCCTGTGAAATCGGGTTGGCCAGCGCTACCGGCGCAGTCGCTTCCTGTGCCAGTGCGGCATCGAGTTCGCCATCGACAAAACTGTAGGTGACGACTTCCTGATAGCCCAGGCTGACCAGCAAACGCCGCAGCACTTTCATATCCAGCACGCCCTGGGGGCGTGGCTGTAAATGCAGCCGGGTGAGCGGCGCGCGCACTGGCAGTTTGTCGTAGCCGTGAACCCGCGCCAGTTCTTCGATCAGATCCGCTTCCAGACTGACATCAAAACGCCAGGACGGCACCGCGTAGGTCCAATCGTTTTCGCCCGTGGCGATTTTGTCGAAACCCAGACGCGCCAGAATGCCTTCCACGGCTGGCACCGGCAGTGCATAGCCTAGGAGATTGGCAATGCGCTTGGCGCGCAAGGTCACTGGCGGCACTTCGGGCAACTGCGCCTGTGCGCCGACGACAGGCCCGGCCTCGCCGCCCACGATGTCGAGCAACAGCGCCGTAGCGCGCTCCATCGCCACGGCAGGCAGATTGAAATCGACGCCGCGTTCATAGCGATGCGAGGCGTCGGTGTGCAAACCATAGTGACGCGCCCTGCCAGCGATTTGCACCGGATTGAAGAAGGCGCTTTCCAGAAAGATGTGGCGGGTATGCGCGCTCACCGCGCTGTGTTTGCCGCCCATGATGCCCGCCACGGCCACCGCCTTTTCGTGATCGGCGATCACCAGCGTGTCGGCATTGAGCTTCAGTTCCTTGCCATCGAGCAAAGTCAGCGCTTCGCCCTGCTCCGCCAGGCGCACGCGGATGCCGCCGTGCAATTTATCGAAATCGAAGGCGTGCATGGGCTGACCCAGCTCAAGCAACACGTAGTTGGTGACATCGACCACGGGATCTATGCTGCGCAGGCCGGCGCGGCGCAGCTTTTCCTGCATCCACAGCGGCGTTTCGACATTCTGGTTGATGTTGCGGATCACACGGCCCAGATAACGCGGGCAGCCTTCGGGATGCAGCAGCGTAACCGGCAGCGCGCCTTGATGCGTCGCAGGCACGGCGCCGATTGCAGGTTTCTGTACAGCGGTTTCAGTGAGCGCACCCAGTTCACGGGCGAGACCACAGATACTGAGACAGTCGCCGCGATTGGGCGTGAGGTCGATGTCGATCAGGGCGTCGTCGAGCTTGAGGTAATCACGCAGGTTGAGGCCGAGCGGTGCATCGGCGGGCAGTTCGAGCAGGCCGTCGGCGCTGTCCACCAAGCCCAGTTCGGCGGCGGAGCACAACATGCCAACCGATTCAACACCACGCAGCTTGGCTTTCTTGATCGTGAAATCATCGCCCAGTTCAGCGCCAATGCGCGCGAAAGGCACCTTGAGGCCGGCGCGCACATTGGCGGCGCCGCAGACCACTTGATGCGTGGCACGGCCATCATCGACTTGGCACAGGCTCAGCTTGTCGGCATCGGGATGCACTTGGCAGCTCACCACGGCGGCCACCACCACATCGGTAAAGGCCCCAGCGGCGGCTTCGACGCCATCCACTTCCAGGCCCGCCATGGTCAACCGTGCGACAAGCTGTTCGGTGTCAAGGGCGGGATTGACCCATTCGCGCAACCAGCGCTCACTGATCTTCATATCAGACCCTCAGTGGAACTGCTTC
>JAIRJU010000047.1 GCA_031260485.1 Pseudomonadales bacterium
TTTGTCCAGCCACCCAAAGCTGCGCTCCACCACCCAGCGTTTGGGCATCACCTTGAATGTGTGCAGCTCGCTGCGTTTGGCAATCTGCACCGTCACATGTTCGCCCAGGATGGCCTTGACGCCTTGTTCAAACGGCTGGCCCACGTAGCCACTGTCGCACAGCACGCTTTGTACCCGGTTGAGTGTCTCTTGGCAACGCTCCAGCGCCTTGAGCGCCCCCTTGCGATCGGTAACATCGGCCGTGCTCACCTCAGTGGCGTGTGGCAGCCCTTGGGTATCTACCGCGATGTGGCGCTTGATGCCCGAGACTTTCTTGCCCGCGTCGTAGCCCTTGTGCGCTGCTGTATCGGTGTTTTTCACGCTCTGCGCGTCAACGATAAGAAACGTCGTGCAAACCTTGCGCCCTTGTTGGATACGGGCCGCGCCAACCTGGGCTTTTCATGGCCTGCTCCAGCAAGCTACCTCCTTGCACAGTGATCCACGACCGCCAGCCGGTGACCATCTCGCCGGTGCGCACGCGGCAGCGCGCCGGGGCACTCAGGCGCACTCGGCGACTGTGCCCAGGCGCACCACATTACCGACGCGGCGCGCGGCTTCGTAGGGGCTTTCTGGTTGGGAAACGGGTTGACGCATTCGTAGCAGCAGCCTGCACTGATGGTGCGCTGCTGGTGCCGCCGATGCTGCCCGTGCGCGCGCAAGATCGCCAGCGCTGGGCGCTGTGGCGCGGCGGGTTACATGAGCACTATGAGCGCTTCACGCAGATTGCAGCGCCGCCCATTCCGCACGCATGTTGTTCTATTGACAACATCTAATGATGTTGCAATAATTACAACATGAAAACGCAAGCATCCCTGCTTTACAAAGAACGGATTGAACTGGCCGAGAGCAGTTTTGTTGAGGGTGTCATCTGGGATCTTGCCAAACCATTGGCCGGCAACGCGCACGGGTTCAAGTACCGGCTGGCGTATGTGATCGATGGTGTTTGCGTACTGCGCTATGACAACGAAGCGGGCAAGGGCGATCACAAGCACCTCGGTGAACGGGAGGTTGACTACGTGTTCACCACGCTCGATCAGTTGGTGGACGATTTTTGGGCTGACGTGGCTCAACTTGGAGGATGAAATGAACGAGAGACTGTTGACAATTGACGTATCCAGCCTGGACGGCGCAATGCAACGCATGAAAGCCGCCTTCAATGGGCGCGCAGCCTCCTCAGCCAGATACTCATTTTGCAGCCATCAGGACCTGCTGCGTATGTTGTCGCCCAGCCGATGGGCCATCATCGAGGCGCTGACGGGCGCTGGCCCGCTGGGCGTGCGGGAACTGGCTCGGCGGGTCGGTCGCGATGTCAAGGGCGTGCATACCGACGCGCAGACGCTTGCACTGTGCGGCCTGATCGACAAGACCGATGAAGGGAAACTCTCTTTTCCATACAACACAATACATGTCGATTTCTTGCTCAAAGCAGCGTAGCCGAACCCTGTCGGCGCTATGTCAAGAAGTGGCGAAACTCAGCGGTCTCGCGCCAGATGTTCCACGATTAGCGCCAACACCCGCTCGGCCATCTCTGGAGTGATGCCGATCAACGGACGCGCGGGGTAGTCGTAGACAGGCTCGCCAGGCTCCACGCGGTCTGGCCCGCCATGGTGGTGCAGGCGGGCGATGCGCTCGGCCCTGCCGACGAATTCGACCACGGCCTGTTCGGGTGTGGCGCGTGCTTTCAGCCATTTGGCCCTGCGCAAGCCGCGCATCATGGGTTGGCGCGCCTTGGCAGCCTGCGCTTTGCGTTTGATCTTGCCGCGCGCCTCTCTCAGTGGCGGTTTGCGCGGCTGCCACGGCGCACCGTCGGGCGCGGCTTGCACGGTCATGCTGCGGCGCTGGGCGGCGAGCAGCTCGCGCGCAATGGCCAGCGTCAGGCGCCTGCGTTCTGCGGGCGACAGCTTTTGCAGCAGGGGCGCGGCCCAGTGCTCCAGCCGGTACAGATCGTAGCTCATGTCACCGGACGCGGATCAAAGTCCCACTCGGCCAGCGGCTCGACATAGCCGCGCATGTACAGCGTCCAGCGTTCGGGCTTTTGCACCCAGCCGGCGGCCAGCGGCTCGGGCGGGTGGATGATTTCCAGCGCGCCAGGCTCGGCTGCGGCGCGCGGACGCACCAGGGCGCGCTCGGTGAGGTCGATCTCGATGGCAATGTCCACCGTGTCGGCGGTGAGATAGCCGAGGTCATGCGGCTTGCTTTTGTTGGGCAGCAAGCCAAGCTCGCTCATTTCGGGAGCATTTGAACCCAGTTGACTATGGGGCAAATGGAAAATCTGGGTTGAACCGCGGCGGCCTGCGGCCCGAGGGTTTTGAAAAATGCCCGCAACTGCCTCAACCAGATTGCCCTGCGCCGTAAAAACAGTACCGCAGCGCGATGCGGGCGGCGCAGCTCATGGCGCAGGCCGCGCCGCGCTCTTGGGTCGAAACGCCTTGCACACCACGTCGTCGGTTTCCAGATACGGGCCGCC
>JAIRJU010000109.1 GCA_031260485.1 Pseudomonadales bacterium
GGTGCCTCGCCCACCACATGGTCGGCCAGTATCGCCACATCTTCCCATTCCAGGTCGCTGGCAATATCGCGGTGGCGCGTCTGCAACACCAACTCGACGCGGTTGCGGCCGGTGACCGGGGAAGTCGCCTGAGCCGCGATAGCGCCCGCTTCTCCGTGAAAATAGGCCAGGTCTGACGCTGAACCATAGGTGGCTCCCCCTTCCCACGGCCATAGGTCGCTCGTGGATTTCATCGGGCCGAAGCTGGGATTCGGCCCGTACAACGCTGCCGAAACTTTATAGTCTTGCGCTACGCTCACCACGGCGCGGCGGCGCGGCAACACCTGGGCAAAGTCGGTCAACACCACTTTGGAGACCTTCGCGCCATAGAGCGCGTTGGGCTGATAGCGCACCAGGGCTAGACGCACGAACGGCATGTAGGTCTGGCCGGGATTCAGTTCGATGTCGCAGTACCATAGCCGCCGCGCCTTATCCCAATGCACGCGATGCCCGATGATTTGCACGGGCACGTCATCCGTACCAGGCTTTTCCTGGAGATTCAGTTCTTCGCTGAACACCCGCGCCGGAAAGTCTGTGGCGATGCTGCGGACTTTCGGCTTGGGGCTGTCCCAGAAAGGATCCATGCCCCATTGCGTCACCAAACCCTGGAAATCCGCGGGAATGTCTTTGATGGCCGTTGGCGTATCTTTGCTGGCGGCATCGTCGCGGTGAAGCACCACGCCCAGAAGCTCGCCGTCGCCGGAGGAGAACCAGGGCCGGTCCAGCCACACGCGCAGGCCATTGCCGAGGCGGGTCACGTCGCGGCCAAGCACACGGGGGGCAGGCTGCTGCCAGCGGAAAGTCGGCACCACGTACAGCACGCGCGGGTCCTTCGGCGGCGCGGAAGCCGGTACCAGCGATTGCTGAACGCTGCCCGCCGCTGGATTCTGCAACGCGGGCAGCACTGGCGCGCCTGGATCGAACTCCTTGTCGTCGGCGTCTCTGAGCGGCAGCAGCATCGATTCGCCGCGCGCAACGGGGCCACGCCGCGTCACTTTGGTTTCGTGGTTGGCGTTCTCCGTCTCGTCGCCATAGATGGACGGCGGCAGATACTCGCGGAAGCGCGTGCTCGCGCGCAGCCGGTATTGAATGAGCCTGAAGCGGGTGTCGCCCAGAGCATGGATGTCGCCGCGCGCCGCATCCGGGCTCGCGCCAATGCTGGCGTTGGGGAGTCCCTCCGTGGCATGGTTCAGCACCCAGGTGATCGGTTCGTGCAGTTGGAAGGGTTGGAACACACCTCTACCGGACGGATCGGCGCCAAACTTTTCCTCGTAGTTCTTCTCATGCTGCTGAAGGAAGTCTTCGGTCAACTGGATTTCACCCAACTGCCCCTGGAATCTGAGCCACTGCGGCTCGTCCTTGGTGATGTCGTCCACCCACTCGTGCCAACTCGCCTCGATCTCGAACTTGCCTGTCGAGGGGCCGTGCAGGGTGATGCCGCTGCGCGTTCCAAGCTTCACATCGTGCGATCCCAGCGTGCGATTCAGAATCAGGCTTTGGAAAAAATTACCTCCCTGCTCTTCCTGAAAACGCGGTTCCCACACCGGCGCCTGCGTCGCGTGCACCAGTGTGAGATCACGGAATGGCGTCAGCATCCAGTGGTTGCCCAGCATCGCCGCGTTATGCACGGAGCGGCCCTGCTGGCCGTCTGGTGTCCACTGCGGAATGCCAAAGCTCGTGACCATCCTCTTATCGGCGGCACTGGCATAGCGCAGGCGCACGATCCGTCCCTTGGGCACGAACAAAGTCAGGGTTCTTTCCTCCTCGTTCCACACCGGTTCATCCGCGTCGTCCAGGTTTTCTTCGTAGGGCAGTGACGCATTCTGTGCCTTTCGTTCCGCTAACAGCAAACGGAAGCCCGCGCTGTCGGGCCACCTGCCGCCATGACTCACGACGATGATGAATTCCTGGCCAGGCGCCTGTTCAATACGGCAAGACGATCCCGGCCTCCCCAGTACCTCCGCCTGTGTCACTCCGGGCAACCTGTGACCCTCAGCAGCGCGCAGCACGATGCCGGAAGCGGCGCCATCGGGCAGCCAGGGTGTAACGATCTGCGCCGCCGCATGGATGACATACTGCCCGCCCGCCATGCGATCGCCCACCGGATTTTCCAACGTGGGCAGTTGCGGCACTGCGTTTTGGGTGGTGGCGATGTCTTTCAACACCGTGGGGGTGATGACGGTGACTGGTGCGTCGTAGAGCGTGCCGGACTCGCGTGCGGCGACGGCATAGCCCTCCTTGATCTGCTTCCAATCGCCGGTACCGAAATAGGCATCGAACAAGCCATGGGTTTCGCACTGCCGCTGCGAGGACTTGGGCGGCACGAAATGGCGCTCGTTC
This sequence comes from Pseudomonadales bacterium, assembly GCA_031260485.1. Lineage (GTDB taxonomy): Bacteria > Pseudomonadota > Gammaproteobacteria > Pseudomonadales > Pseudohongiellaceae > CAILUG01. The sequence goes on from JAIRJU010000109.1 coordinate 2,380, forward strand.
TCCATGCGGTAGCCGCCGTCGTCGTGGCCAGGGCTGGCCCGGAAATCCTGAGAGGCATCCAAGCCAATGGCGGTCTGCAAGCCCGCCGACTGTATATAGTCGTTGGTGGGCATATCGTAGTTGGAGCGGATCACCATGCGCTCGAGCGATTCACCCTCCGTTACGCGGTGCCGCTGCACCACCACTGGCGGATCAATCGGTTCA
>JAIRJU010000170.1 GCA_031260485.1 Pseudomonadales bacterium
CTGCCCGTCGTTTACGTCACCGGCGACGCCAGCGGCAGCATTGATAGCCCGCTCTACGGCATGTTCAACCTCGTCGGCCAAGTGTCCGACAACAAAATCGCCGACCAATCGCTCGCGCAATATTTCATCCAGCAACCGCGCGACACCACCGGCTTCGCCCTCAAATGGGACGGCGAATGGCAGATTACCTACGAGACTTTCCGCGACATGGGCATCGCCTACGCGATGGGCATGGTGCTGATTTATCTGCTCGTCGTCGCCTACTTCAAAAGCTACGCCGTGCCGCTCATCATCATGGCGCCAATTCCGCTGACCGTCATCGGCGTCATGCCCGGCCACGCCTTGTTCGGCGCACAATTCACCGCCACCAGCATGATAGGCATGATTGCGCTGGCAGGCATCATCGTGCGAAATTCCATCCTGCTGGTGGATTTCATCAACCACTTAATCGCCCGCGGCCACACGCTGGAACAAGCCGTGATAGACGCCTGCGCCGTGCGCGCGCAACCGATTGCATTGACGGCACTGGCCGCAATGGGCGGCGCGTTTTTCATTCTGGATGACCCGATTTTCAACGGGTTGGCGATTTCGTTGATATTCGGGATTCTGGTGAGTACGGTGCTGACGTTGGTGGTGATTCCGGTGTTGTATTACGCGATGAGGGTACGGCGGGCGTAGGGCAGGGCTTGACCCGCCCGGTGTGAAAAACACTTCATGGCAACCTCTTGCCGAAAACAGAAACTTGCATCAACGCATCGCAAAAAGTTCCTGATGGAAACGTTCGCGTACCGGAAAACCCTGCGCGACAAAATCGCGTTTCAGGGCTTCGCCAAAGCCTGTCGGCCCGCAGAACCAGATACTGGCCTTGCGCCATTCGGGAACAACAGCGCGGACGCGCTCACCCGTCAAATAACCATCGCGCGTGTTGATGATGATGTGAAGTTGCACATTGGCAGCTTGCGCGCTGGCCGCAAGCTTTTCCAGCGCGGCGCCATCCGCTTCAGAGGTGCTGTGAAAAAGGTCAATCTTCTGGCCCTGCGGCCAGTCGTAATCTTCTTTTCGCGCTGCCATGTGTTCCATGCGCGCAATGAAGGGCGTGATGCCGATGCCGCCACTGATCCATATCTGGTGCGGGCAATGATCGTCAAACGTGAAACAGCCATAGGGGCCTTCGATGGTGATGTCCTGGCCAACGCGTAATGTCTCGCGCAGATGACGGGTGTAGTCGCCCAGCTCTTTGGCAATAATCCTGAGCCGGGGATTTTCCGCCTGCCAGCCGGAGGCAATGGTGTAGGGGTGTGCGCCCTCCAGGGTATCTGCCGTCACAAAGGCAAACTGGCCTGCGTTGTGACCCGGCCAGCCTTGCACCTCGGCCTCGATGGCCAGCACTCGCGCGCCCGGAAAATAATTGAGGGCGGCGATTTTTCCCGGCACCTTGCGTTTGCTGGCCACGCGCCGCAACAACACCACGATGGCTGCGCCAGTGCCTGCGGCAAGCAACACCGCCATGAGCGCACCCAACGGCGTAATCCAGTAGCTGAACTTGAGCAGCACCACCGCATGAAAGGCGAGAACCAGATACGCTACCGCCAGCAGACGGTGCGTTTTGAAAAACCAGCGATAGGGAAAGCGCGTCACCAGTGCCAGTACCATCATAAGGGCAGCGGCATAAAAAGCCCATTCACCAATATCTTCAGCAGCGCCGCGCAGGGTACGGAACAAGGCTTCGAGCGGATTTTCGATCGGCGCGCGCGGCCCGCGCGCCGGTTTTTCCAACAGCCCCCAGCCCACCGCCCATTTCGGGCCTTGCGACCACAGCCAGTGAATGATGGCGGTTGCCAGGGCTGTGATGCCCAGCCATTTGTGCAGGCGATACATTTTGTCCAGCCCGCCCAGCCACTGTTCCGGCCAGCGCGGCCTGAGCGCAAGCACCATGGCAACGCTCATGCTGCCCATGGCAATCACGCCCGTCAGTTGCACCATGACATCGCGCCACGCGAAAAAACTGGCCGACTGAAAAACCGCAGGCTCCGCAATGAGCCACAATACCATCAGGAGAGCAAGCCCTCCCCAGAATGCACGTTTGAGATTGCGCATGGAAAACTCCTCTCTCAAAATGTCGTTGGCAAGCGCAGGGTGGGTTTTAACCCACCGTTTTCAAATTAATACAAGGTACGGTGAGATGGCGGGTCAAAACCCGCCCTACTTGCCAACCACAACCTCCTTATGAAATTCAAAACCGTTCCCATCCACACCCTGCACACCACCACCCCGTTGGGCGGTATCCGGCTCGCCGCCACAAATATAGGACTGATTGGCCTGTGGTTCGACGAGCAACGCCATTCCCCCGACACCGCAGGATGGCTCAACGCACCGGCGCACCCTGTGCTGCTCCAGGCCGTCGCTCAAGTGAACGAATACTTTGCCGGAGCGCGCACACGTTTCGATCTGCCGCTCGACCTGTCGCACGGCACGCCTTTTCAGCAGTCCGTGTGGCACGCCTTGCTGCGCCTCCCGTATGGCGACACGACCAGCTATGCCGCACTGAGCGCCGCCATTGGCAAACCTGCCGCCGTGCGCGCCGTGGGTGCAGCGGGGGGGCGCAATCCCATCAGTGTGATTGTACCCTGCCACCGCATACTGGGCAGCGATGGTTCGTTGACAGGTTACGCGGGCGGGCTTGAGCGCAAGCGCCATTTGCTTACGCTTGAAGGGCGCGGAGGAAAATGAAGAATAGCAGCGTAGGGCGGGTTTCAACCCGCCGTTTTCAGGTTAGTGAGATGGCGGGTTAAAACCCGCCCTACGTCAAGATTTCCCTGCCGCATATCCGCCATCCACAAGCAAGTAAGCGCCGGTCACAAAGCTGGCTTCATCGCTGGCGAGGAACAGCACCGCGTTGGCAATTTCTTCGTCTCGACCAAGGCGACCGATGGGATGCAAATTAACCAGCGCCTGACGTTTTTCCGGCGACATGTTTTTCAGCAGCGGCGTATCAATGTAACCCGGCCCGATGGAATTGACGCGCACGCCGCGCGGGGCGGCTTCGAGCGCGAGTGTGCGAGTCATATTCACCACGCCGCCTTTGGCCGCTGAATAAGCTACGGTGCCGGTTTGACCCAGCGTGCCGAGGATGGACGCGCAATTGATGAGACTGCCTGTGCCTTGCTGATACATCTGCCGGAGTGCTGCGCGCGCGACGCGAAATACGCCGTTGAGATTGATGTCTATGATGCGCAGATAATCGGCGTCCGTCACATCCTGCGCCGCGCCGCTGCCGCCGATGCCGGCGTTGCTGAATACCACGTC
>JAIRJU010000282.1 GCA_031260485.1 Pseudomonadales bacterium
AGGGCCGGGTCGCGAGGGTGGGCGTGAGCGCGCCGCCGATCGGGGCCGGGGTGGGGGCCGAGGCCACGGACACCGTCCCGGGGATCGCCGGGGGTGCGGCCCGGTCCGCCGGCGCCCGGGTGCCGCGGATCGAGGATGCCCGCCTGCTCACCGGGCGGGGACGCTATGTCGACGACATCGCCCTGCCCGGCATGCTGCACGTCGCCTTCGTGCGCAGCCCCGGCATGTGGAATTCCCTGATGGAAACCCACGCCCAGATCTACTACACCGCGCAGGATCTCGGCGTGTTCGAGAAAATCCACTCCGTGGCCTTCAATGAAATCCACCAGAAAGGCAATTACCTGCAAACCCAGGACGACATCCGCAAGATGTTCGTAGCCCAGGGCGTTGACCCCGCTGCTTTCGATAAATCCTGGTCATCGTTCGGCGTGACCTCCGCAGTCAAAAAAGCCGGTACCCGGATGCGCGAATACAAAGTGGATGGCGTGCCCAACCTGATCGTGAACGGCAAATACCGCGTCTCCTCGGGCGATGGTATGACCCAGGCCGACATGCTCAAGGTCGCCGAGTTCCTGATCGAGCAGGAGCGCAAAAAAGGTTAAACCGATAGCCTGAAATTGCGTTAAGAAAACGCTCATGCCCACTACGGCATGAGCGTTTTTTTTTGCATCCCGTATAATCCATCCCCCGCACCCGGGAGTAAATTCTGCAAAATGAAGGGATTACGCGCAAAACTTAACAGCCTGTCGCTGTCCGATCTCGGCGCGGGATTGCGTGCTTTGCAAGTTGCCTCCTCGCAGCGCGCGGTGCTCGAAAGCCTTGATGTCAGCCTGGTGCTGTGCGATGACGTTCTCATCAACACCCTGACAGGCGAGTACCGCAGGCTGGATGACAGCGCGCCCGCCACACTCGCCCGTGCCGCCGCAAGCTTGCTGGCGGACAAAACTCCGGCGCCCACGGTGTTTTTGCTGCTGCCGCCTTCGCACTTCGTCGCCACGCGCTATCAATTGCAAGTGTCGGGCGAAAAGCTGCTGCGCTCGGCCTTGTCGCTGCAAGTGCATACGCTGCTGCCTTCGTATGAAGCGCCGCTGCTCTTGGGCCTTGCCGGTTCCCAGGGCAGTGGCGCTGCGCTCTGGTACCCCGCCGCCGAGGCTGCGGCCTTGTGCCGGGCGTTCCAGGAACAAGGTCTTCTGCTTGGCGCCTTGATGCCGCGCACGCTGGCGCTCTTGGATGAAGCCGCCACCGGCGAGGCACAGGTGCTCGTGGACAGCGATGCCGAACACAGCACCTGCGTGAGTTTTCAACACGGCTCTCTCAGCAGTTTTCTGACGGTCAGCCAGCATGATCTGGAACAAGAAGTTTTTTATCGGCAGTGGCAGCAAGAAACGCAACGGCAGCAAGAAACGCAACAAAGTGCAGGGCGGCCACACCCTAGCGTGGCAAGGTGCGAGGGCTGGCGCGAGTTGCGCCGCTTGCTCAAGCCACAGCGCGGTTATGCGTTTATTCCTGCCGACGCCGAAGCCTCGGGCTGGCGCCGTATCCGCCGCCAACAACAGAAAGTGGGCGCAGTGGCGGCGCTGGTGCTGCTGGGCGTTTTGTGCCTGCCGTTCTTGAATAATGCTATTCGCAAGACTTGGCTCGAACACGAACTTGAGAGTGCCCTCGCACAATCCGCCGTGGCGCGCGAAAGCCAGGCCGCGGTAGTGGCCCTGGAGGATGAATGGGGCGCGGTGCTCGACTACCCGCGCCAAGACACAGCAACCATTCTGCTCGCGCTCAATGGCCTCATCGAAAATGCGCTATCCAACTTCAGCCTCGACAAAGGCGTGGTGGATATTCAAGGTATCAGCCAGGATCAGGCGCTGTTGATCGAACGGCTTGCCGAGAATGAAGCGTTCTTCGATGTCAGCCAAAGCCGCAGCAGCAGCGCAGGTGCAGCCAGCGGCGGCGGTGATCGCTTTGGCATCCGCATGAGCGTGAGCGGCGTTGATTTTCCGGCCTACAACGCGCGCCACCCCGCGACACAGCCCTGATGAAGCAGCCGTGATGAAACAACCTTGATGAAACCCCGCGAACGACAACTCATCTTCTTTGCCGCGCCACTGTTCGCGCTACTGTTGATTTTACGGGTGGTGCCCGCGCTCGTCGGCTATTACCAAGCGGGCCACGCCGACATCGCGCGTTTGCAAGAGCGTATCGCGCGTTATCAGAGCCTGGCCGCGGCCACCGCGCAGTGGCAGGAAAAACAGCAGTTGAAAACGCTGGAAGTGAGTGAACTGCAAGCCTGGGTATTCAACGGCAGCGATGCCAACCTGATCGGCAACAGCGTACAGCGCGCGCTGCGCTCGGCGGTGGAGAGCACTGGGCTCGGCGTGCGCGAGATGAGCGTGGCGCGTTACAACTATGTCGGCAAATGGCTGCTGGTGACGCAAGAAATGAGTTTTACCTTGGAGCAAGACAACATTCTGCCCTTCCTCGCCGCGCTGCAAGAGTTGCGGCCACGGCTGTTCGTGCAATCGTTCACCGTATCGCGCAACCGGCGGCAGTTCACTGGTACGCTCACGGTGACAGGCTTTGGCCGCGTGCAATCGGCGACGGCGCGGCGCTGAGGATGAGCGGCATGAGCGCGATGACCTTGCCCGTATTCTCCCAATTGCTCGAACCCGCGGGGCTCGCGCCCGCGCTCGATTTCACTACGAGCGCCGCCGTGGTTTACGCCGAACTGCCCTCGATCGACTGCCGCGCCAAGGTGCGTTTCGTGGTGGGCGAGCACATTAGTTTTCGCGTGGGTACGCCGGAAGAAGTGGCGCGGCTCATCAAGCACTGGCGTGCGGAATTGTCGCCGCAGATCAATGCTGAAGACGACGCCTATGCCGGCTTCCGCGAAGACGAAGATTTCACCGAGATGGATTCCGAGGCGCCGATCATCCGCCTGGTAAACCACCTTTTCGCGCGCGCGCTCGACCTCAATGCCAGCGACATTCATTTTGAACCGAACGAACATTATCTCGAAGTGCGCTGCCGTGTGGATGGCATCATGACCCGCATCGAGCGCCTGCCGGTGCGCATTCAATCCGCAGTGGCTTCGCGCCTGAAATTGATGGCGCGGCTCGACATCGGCGAAAAACGCCTGCCGCAGGATGGCCGCATCGACTACCGCATTGGCAACCGCGATCTCGACATGCGCGTATCCACCCTGCCTGGCGTGCTCGGCGAATCCATCGTGCTGCGCATTCTCGATCGCGCCGATCTGTCGATCGACCTCGCCGATCTCGGAATGCCCGAGAACGTGCTGAAGAACTACTTGAAAGTCATCACACAGCCGCATGGCCTGATTCTGATCACCGGCCCCACCGGCAGCGGCAAAACCACCACGCTGTACGGCACGCTGGAAAAGATCAACAGCGTCAAACACAAGATCGTTACCGTGGAAGACCCGGTGGAATATCAGCTTGCGGGCATCACGCAGATTCAGGTGAATGCCGCTATCGGGCTCAGTTTCGCCTCTGGCCTGCGCTCCATCGTGCGTCAAGACCCGGACATTTTGATGATCGGCGAGATCCGCGATCACGAAACCGCTGAAATCGCCATCGAATCCGCGCTCACCGGCCACTTGGTGTTTTCCACGCTGCACACCAATGACGCCGCAGGCGCGGTTACTCGCCTGCAAGACATGGGCGTGGAAAGCTATCTCATCAGTTCGAGCCTGTTGGCGATCCAGGCGCAGCGGCTGGTGCGGCGCGTGTGCACCGGCTGCGAACACACCGCTCCGATGACGGACGACGAAGCGCTGGTACTGGAGGTGAAAGCCGCCAATTATCCGCGCCTGCGCCGCGGCGCCGGTTGCGAGCGCTGCGGCGGTACTGGCTATCGTGGCCGCATCGGCCTTTATGAATTGATGCTGATGTCCGATGAAATTCGCCACCTCATCACCAGCGGCGCTGACGCCAACGTCATCCGCAAGCAAGCCATCAGCGAAGGAATGCGCACGCTGCGCGAAGACGCGCTCGATAAACTGCGCCAAGGCATGACGACGCCGGAAGAAGTGGTACGAGTAACACGAGTACTATGAAAATTCACCACGGCCAATATAAAGCGGTGCGAGTAACGCGGGTGTTATGAGTCTTCAACACTACCAATACCAAGCCTGCGACGCTGGCGGCCATGTGCAAAGCGGCCACCTCAGCGCGGAATCCGAGCGCGAGGCGGTGGCGCAACTGCAAGCGCGCAAGCTCACGCCGCTCAAGCTCAAGGTTACTAGCGCGCAAGCGCAGGCGGCGAGCGATGGCCGCATCAAGAATGCCGATCTCGTGGACTTCACCAATGGCTTGTGTACGCTGGTGGAAGCGCGGGTGCCGCTCGACAAGGCGCTGTCGCTGCTTGAAGGCATCACAGAAAAAGACCACATGAAGCGCCTGGTGCTCTCGCTGCGGCGCGAGGTGAAGGAAGGCAAAAGTCTGGCCGACGCCATGGAACTGCGCCCTGACGTGTTCTCGCGGCTTTACGTCAATTTGGTGCGCGCTGGCGAAGCAGGCGGTATTTTGGACCAGTTGTTACCGGATCTCGCCAATTTTCTGGAAACGGCAGAGGCGACGCGCCGCCATGTGCTCGCCTCGCTCACTTACCCAATCGTTCTCTTGATTACCGGCGTGTTGTCGGTAACGCTGCTGCTGGTGTTCGTGATTCCGCAGTTTGCCGTGATCTTTGCCAACGTCGGCAGCGCGATTCCCCCGTCGGCGCAGTTTCTGTTGGATCTGAGCGCCGCGCTCAAGCATTACGGTTGGCTGGTGGTACCGTTGGTGGCGGGTGTGGTGTGGTATTGGCGCTGGTGGCGGCAAGACGCTGGGCGGCGGCTCGCGCTCGATACTGTGTTGCTCACGCTGCCGCTGGCGGGCAGCATTCTGCTGCATCGAGATGTAGCCACGTTCTGCCGCACGCTGGGTGCGCTTTTGGGCGCGGGTATTCCGCTGATTCGCGCGCTGCGCGTGGCGCGCGAGGTGGTCAACAATACCTTGCTCGTCAAACATCTGCGGCAGGTGGAAGAAGACGTGCGCGGCGGTGTGGGGCTTGGCGCTTCGCTGGCGCGCACGCGGCAATTTCCGGTACTGCTGCATCAGTTGGTAACGGTGGGCGAGGAATCGGGCCGCACCGGGCCCATCCTGCGCAAGCTCGCGGTGACCTTCGATAATTACGTCAAGGATGAAATGCAGCGCCTGGTGAACGCGCTGCAACCTGCGCTGATCCTGCTGTTGGGGATCGTGGTCGGCGCTATTCTCATTGTCATGCTGTCCGCGGTGTTCAGCATGAATACGCTCGATTTCTGAGGAACGCAGTGTGCAGACGCGCTTGATGATTATTGATCATTCCAAAATTGATTATTCCAAAACGCATGTTTCCTCCCCTGCGGGTGAGGGAGGCTTGGCGCCTGTCCCCTTCTCCGTGTGCGGAAGAGGGCTAGAGAGAGGACTAGAGAGAGGGCAAGGCAGCAAACGCCACGCTGCGCTAGCCTTGAGCCTGAGCCTCGCACTTGGTGCCTGCGCCTCCATGCAAAGCGCCACCCATATGGACGCTCCCGCCGCCACGGCAGTGGCGCAAGTTTCCGCCGCCTCCGCTCCCCTCGACCTGGCGGAACTCGTGCCTGCGCCAGCGCCTAATCCCGCCGACGCCATCAACCGCGAAGGCCGTGTGATTCAACGCGGCCGTTTCTCGGAAGCGCCACCCGCAGGCATTCCGCCGGGCAATGATGTGGTGGAGCTTAATTACGAACAGGAAGATTTGCGCTTGGTGTTCGAGCAACTGGGCGATGCGCTTGGCCTCAACATGGTGATCGACCCCGGCATCGACTTCCGCGTCAGCGTGCGTACCTCTGCCGCCAATCCCTTGCGCTATGCGGATATCTGGCCGCTGCTGCGCGCATTGGCGCGCAGCGCAGGCGTCAGCATCGAACAGAGCGGCAATGTTTATCAATTCCGCCGCGATGACTCGCGCGTGCCCGCCGAACTGGTGCTGCCGGAATTTCTCAGCCAGGCCAGCGCCGCCGAAGTGCTGCAAGTAACGCCGCTGCGCTATCTTTCGATAGACGCCGCCGAGGCCGTTTTGGCGCCGCTCTTGCAGCCGGAAGGCCGGGTGATCCGGCTGGGCAGCGGTAATTTGCTGGGCTTGAGCGGCACGCCGAAAGAACTGGCGCGCGTCAATGCGCTGCTGGCGGTGATTGACGATGATCCGTTCCAGAATCATGGCATCCGCCTTTATGATCTTAGCCATTCCAAGGCCAGCGATGTGGCGCAGGAACTGAGCAACGTGCTGCAACTGATCGAAGGCGCGCAGCCCGCGTATCAAGTGCTGGGGCTCGATCGCATCAATGCGGTATTGGTGGTGGCGCCTGCCAGCCGCGGTTTTACCGAGGTGGATAGGTGGGTGAACCTGCTCGATGCGCAGGTGCAGGAACAAGTGGAACAATTGTTCGTTTACAAGGTAAAGAACCTCGACGCCGTGGCGCTGGCGCAGACACTCAACGCGGCATTCGGCCAGCCGAACAGCAGCACAGACAGGCAAGATGCGCCGCGTCAGGTGCGCCCTTTTGCCAGTCCGCTGGTGCCAAACCAAGTGCCGCTCGAGGCCGCGCCGTTCCAGATCGCGCCGCCGCCAAATAGCGCCAACGCGCCGGGCGGCGATGCGGTGTCTGCCAACCTGCAAGTTACGATCGTCGCGGACGCAAACACCAATAGCCTCTTGGTGCGCGCCGCGCCGCGCGAATACCGGCAGTTGCTCAGCACCATCGCCAGCTTGGACCGCATACCGGCGCAGGTATTGATCAATGCCGTGATCGGCCAGGTAACGCTGACCGACGGCACCAAGTTCGGCATTGATTGGAGCGTCGTGTCGGAAAACCTCGGCTCTGGCGCCTCGAACTTGAGCACGAATTTTCTGCCCAATTTGTTCGATACCACCACCAACCAGCCTCTGGCCGGCACTGGCGTGGTTCTTGCGCGCAGCTTCATGCAGGGCTCGGCGGCGATCGACGCCACGCTGAACGCCATTGCCAAAAACAACGAGGTTCGCTTGTTGTCGCGGCCAACGCTGTTGGCGCTCAACAAGCAAGAAGGCGTCATCACGGTGGGCCAGAAGGTGCCGGTGAACAACGGCTCGACGGCCACGAATTTTGGAACGACCCAGAACATCGGCTACACCAATGTCGGTATCGAACTCACAGTCACGCCGCAGATCAATGATGATGGTTATATCAACATGAAGATAGAGCAGCACTTGTCGTCGCTGGCGAGCAGCACCGTGGGTGTGGGCAACAATCCCACGTTCACCGAGCAGCAAATCATCACCTCCGCGGTGGTGGCGGATCAGAGCACCATCGCGCTCGGTGGTCTGATTCAGGAAGAAGCCAGTGATCTGCAATCAGGTGTACCCTTGTTGATGAAGATCCCGCTGGCGGGCCGCTTGTTCTCCTATACCGACAACAGCAAGGACCGCCGCGAACTGTTCGTGATTCTGCGGCCCCAAATCATCTACGGCGACGCGCGCGATACCGCGGCGATGCAGGCCCTGCGCGACAGTTTTAGCGAAGTCAAAAAGTTGTTCGAAGACGCCGGTCTTTGAGGCGGAACGACACTCACGCATCTCCAACTCCTGAGAGGTTTCTCATGAAAAAAATGCAACACCACAACCGCGGCTTCACCATGATCGAACTGATGGTGGTGGTCGCCATCATCGGCATGTTGGCGGTGATCGTGGCGCCAGCGGTGATGAAAAACCTTGGCCGTGGCCAGCGCACTACCGCGATTGCGCAGATGGCCAATCTTGCCACCGCGCTCGACACTTACCGCCTCGATCTGGCGGCCTATCCGGAAACACTTGAAGGATTGGTCAAAAATGATACCAGGCGCGGCGCCTGGGCGGGGCCCTACATCAAGGAAGTGCCGCTCGATCCCTGGGGCCATGCCTATGTCTACACGCCTGAAGGAACTACGTTTACCTTGCTGTCTTACGGCGCCGATGGCGCGCCGGGCGGTGAAGGCGATGACGCCGATCTCAAGCACTGAAACCTCCCGCGGGCGATTTCGCCGCGTCAACCCTGCCAAAGGTTTTACGCTGCTTGAATTGCTGATCGTTCTCACGCTGATCGGCCTTGCTCTGGGGCTTACCATCCCCGCACTCACTGGCAGCGACAGAGGCAGTTTTCGCGGCGAAGTACGCAAAGCCGTGGCGACGCTCACTTACGCACGCCGCGCCGCCATTGTCGGCGCCACGCCATGGACAGCCTCGCTGTACGCGCTCGACCCCACGAGCGCCGATTACCGCGAGCGGAAAGACGCCTTGGCACGCAAGACGGATGCCCCGCTGACCACGCGCTGGGTGAGCGAGGTGGTAGGCTTTGGCTTTCAACGTGATGCGCGCGACAACAGCGAAGCGGCGGCGTCCGTCGAGTTCACGTTTTTTCCGCAAGGCGGCAGCACCGGCGGTATTTTGACGTTGTTGCGCGCGGCAGAAAGCGCCCGTGTGCGCGTCGATCCCATCACCGGCCGCATCACCACCGCCTACGGCGGCGAGGATTTCAATGATGCCTTCTGATACCCGCTCGCAAGCGCTTCCTACGCTAGCCGCGCGCGTGCGCGGCTTTACGCTGCTCGAAGTGATGGTGGCCTTGACCATCACCGGGCTCGCATTGGGCGCGCTGTTGAGCGTAGTGGCG
>JAIRJU010000350.1 GCA_031260485.1 Pseudomonadales bacterium
ACTTGCTGCATTTGCGGTATTTGCATCGCAGGCGGCGTTTGCGCCTGCGCTGTGTTTATTTCCGCAGTGCCCAAGGCCAACAGCAGGGACCAGCATAGGGGCCGCAAACGCAACAGCGCGCGCGGCATACTGGCATGATTCACGCTCCTGCTACCTTGCTTGCCTTCACCGCGCGCGGTCTCGGCTACTACCATCACCAGACCGAGGGCGCGGTTGAAGAGGAGGCGGTAGAGGGATTTGTTCATAGGGGAGCTTTGAGGAAGTGATGGTGTCGATCTGCCGAGGACGTGTGCTGACGCTGGTTACTGTCTAGGATGGCTGTTAGCCAGGCTAGTCAATTGTATTTTAGAATTAGACCTTGTGATCCTGTGTTGGTCAATCCTCAAAAACCCTCAGTAAGACAAGCCCTTCATCATGCACTTCGAGCAGTTGGTGAAGGCTTGCGTGAAGCGTATGCCCACATAAACACCGCTCTGATCCCCCACCTGCTCGCGTGCGCCGCTGAACGCAATGTTGATCTGCGAGGGAAGGTTGTAGCCGATACTGGCGGAATACAGCGTATCCCGCTGGTTCGGCAGATCGCTGCCGTTGGTCCAGCGCTGCGTGGTGGTCAGGTCGAACACCCAGTTGCCTGTCATGTATTCCGCCGCGCCGCTCAAAAAGCTCCGGGTGCGGCCAGAGATGCCTTCAAAGTTATCGCGCCGCACGCCTTCGACATAAAACATCAACTGGCTGTACTCCCCACGCAAGGTGTCTGCCACGCCGCTTGTGAGCGGTACGGTGATGTCGCCACCCAGCGTGGTCCACCATTCGCTTTTTTCGGCGTCAACCGGCTTACCCCAACGGATGAGGCCAGCCTGATAAGACAGACTCCCCCAATTGCCAAGCGGCTGGCCCATGACGTCATAGGTCGCCATCAGGTTTTCCGGCAGACGGGTATTGCCCACGCCACCCTCGCTGTAACGAATCCAGCCTTCGTTGTAGCCAAAGCTCTGGTGCAAGAACGTGCGATCAACCATGAAGGCCGACAGCGTCAACTGCCGCCAGCCGCTGGTTTCGTCATCGAAGACATGCACTTTCTCTATACCGACCATGCTGCTAGGTTCGTAGGCTTCCGGCTCCTCGGTGAAGTCGGAGGAATAGGGCCCCGGCAGCATCGCGTAGCCACGGCCAAAGCCTTGCACGAACTTGCCCACGCGCCAGTCGCCATAGCGCAGGTACAACTCTTTCATCATGCCGCCTTCGCGGCGGTTGAGGCCGCGGTTGATGAATAGCTCGTTATTGGGGTTGTCCTCCGGCAGCGGTTCGCGCGGCTTGATTTGCAGCAGCCCAGTCAGCGATAACTCTTCGTCGAACTCGATTTGCAAGGTGGAATCGGACCAGAACACAAAACCCGGCCCACGGCTCGGGCCGGTGTTCGAACTCATATGCGCGTAATCAATGCTGACGAGCGTATCGAAACTGAGCGTAGGGAAGAGATTGATCCCAGGCACACTCGCAGGCACCGCGCGCTGCTGCATGGCCAGGGCCTGAGCGGGGTTGTTGCCGCTGGGAACCTGAGCCATCGCGGGCGCGATGCAGACACAGGTGAACGCGAGGCCAGCCAACGCCTGGCCGAGCCGAACGACAGAATTCAGTGCTTGCATGAGGCTCGCCTTTAATCAGAATTGGGAAACAGCGTTCTGGACTGCTGGGTCATGATTCATGCCGGGCATGGCGCTCATGTCCATGGCACCCTCTGGCAGCGGCCCCACTTTCGGGTCGTAGACTTCGATCTGCTGCATCATGCCTTTGTCTTCATGTTCGAGGATGTGGCAGTGGAACATGAAGCGCCCAACGATCAGCGGATCGGTGAAAGCGATACGCACCTTCACTTCGCCCAGGATGGGCAGATCTACCGTGTCCACCAGCCCATTGAACGGCACCGGCTTGCCGTTGATGCTGAGCACCTGGAACGACACTTGGTGAATGTGGAAGGTGTGCAATTCTTGCGCGGCATTGCGCAGCGTCCATTCTTCGGTGTTGCCCAGCGGCACTTGCACATCCACTCGCCCGTGGTCGAACGTGGAATGATTGATAAAGAACAGGCCCGTCACGGGATCGGAGGAAAACGCAAAGGTGCGTTCGGCGTCGATGTGATCACCCGGAATCGGTTTGCTGGTCTTCGCTTCGCTCAAAATGGTCAAGGCGCCGAGCGGTGGCGGCGGTGGCAGAGAAGGATCCGCGGCGGACACCATTACCGCCAGATCCTGCTCGGGGAATTCATCACCGATGGGGCCGGTTGAGGTGGCTTCCGATACCAGCGTGTACGTGCCTGCGGCCCCGGCTGTTACCAGCACATCGGCACGCTCGGCAGGGCCAATGATCAGTTCGCGGGTGATCTCGGGGCGAACCACCGGATGCGCATCACGCCCAATCACCGTGAACTGATGGCCTTGCAGGGTCAGGCGGAAATAGCTGTTGGCGGTTTGATTGGAGAGGCGCCACAGTTGCGTTTCGCCGGGCCGTATGGCGATGCTGGGGTGTAGCTGCCCATTAACCGTTCTGACCGTGAAATTGAACGGCTTGGGCACCGGCTGCAAGTTGCCTGCCTTGTCGGGCGTGAAGTCCTTCAATACCAGAATGCGCTCCTGCAAGGGCAAAGTGGCGGGAACCTGCTCCTGAAACCCCTCGACCACCAGCGTGCCGCTGAGCCCGCCCATCAACTGGCGCTCGGCATATTGGTGCCCATGGGTGTGAAACCAGTAAACGCCAGGCGGATGATCCGCGGGAATCGGAATCTCGTAGTCCCAACTTTCGCCCGGCAGCACCATGTGCATGGCGTTGTCGCCGTGGCCCAGGGGCGAGACTTCCATGCCATGGAAATGGATGTTGGTCGCCTGCTGTAGATGATTGTCCAAACGCACATGCAACACATCGCCAGGCTTGACGCGCAGCACCGGCCCGCCGTAAAGCCCGTTGTAGGTCGCGCCTTTGATGGTGATGGTATAGGGGCTCAGCGGCAACGTGGTTTGCCGCGCCTCCAGCGCGACATCGAGCCGGCCATCCTCGCTGCGGTACTCGACCAGATCTCGCAGCGGCTGCACCGCGCTCGCCATCATTTTGGGCGAGGGATTGAACAGCGCATCGAAAGGCCCCGCAGACACCAGCGTCGAGGCCGCCAAGGCCAAGGCGGCTGTGGCCGCCAGCGTCAACGCGGACGCTCCATAGCGCCGCAAACCCCGCAGAACCGTCGTCCGAATGCTTACGCTATGATTAGTGCACATAAAATCAAGCCAGAGTCAAAAATTTGTAAAACGGTAATTCCCACACCTTAAGCCAAGATTAAGCCACCCGCAACCGTACACGGCCCTTGAAGCCTTTTTGTAACAGGATCAGCAACAAGCGGTCTGCTACATGGCCCACCCGCGAAAACGCCTCTTCTCTCTTATCAGATGCACAGTAGCTGTACCGTCGCGCTTCCCTCTCGCCATTTGTCTTTCGCCTTTGCCCCTCACCTTTTGATGTATATCATTTGCTCCAAATATCCGTAGAATCCTTTGCCATGCTTTCATCCCTGCTGAAACACACGCTATGCCTTGCCACAGGCGCGCTGGCCCTGAGCGCGGCGCTGCCTGCCGCCGCGCAATTTTCATTGGGCGCCGAATATGAGGCGCTCGGCTATAGCAAAGAGGCCACGCACAATCCGGTGGCGCGTTTGCAACAGCAACTCGACAGCGGCGAAATAACGCTGGAATATCGCCAGGATCACGGTTATTTCGCCGCTCTCATCGCCGCACTCGGCATCGATCTCAGTTCGCAGGTGCTGGTGTTCTCGCCTACCAGTTTGCAATATCGACTGATCGGTAATAAAACGCCGCGCGCGCTGTATTTTTCCGACGACACCTATATTGGCCTGGTGCAAAACAGCACGATCATCGAAGTAACCACCCACGACGAAATACTGGGCACGGTGTTTTACATCTTCAACAACGTGAAGGATCAGCCGCATCACTTGGTGCGCGAAAATGAGCGTTGCCTGGTGTGCCATGATTCCGGCGGCCTCGGCGTTGGCGGCGTGCCACAATTGATGGTGCGCTCGGGCTTGTTCGACCAGCGCGGCTTTCTCCTGCAAGACTTCAGCGGCGTTGATAATACCAGCGATACCACGCCCATCGCCGAGCGCTGGGGCGGCTGGTACGTAACTGGCCAGCACGGCGCGCAGCCGCATCTGGGCAACATCATCTTGAACGATGCCACGCAACTAACGCAGGTGGCCGCATTGCGGCAGGGTAATCTTGATACGCTGGAAAACGCCGGGTTCTTCACGACGTCGCACTATCCACGCGCCACCAGCGACATCGTGGCGCTCTTGGTTCTGGAACATCAAGTCACAGTGGAAAATCAGATCACTTACGTGAAATTCAAAGCCCCGCGCGTGCTCGAACGCACCGGCCATGGCGATGCTGTCAACGCCAGCTCCTGGGCGGAGCTACCGGTGAGCGCGCAAAAAGTGCTCACGCGAATGCTCGATAAACTGGCGGATGCCTTATTGTTCGTCGCAGCGGCGCCATTTGAGGATCGCATCAGCGGCGCGGCTGATTATGCGGCGTGGTTTCAACAGCAAGGCCCGCGCGATGCCCAGGGCCGGGGGCTACGCGATTTCGCCTTGGATACGCGGCTCTTCCGCTACCCGCTGAGTTATCTGGTGCTATCGCGCGATTTCGATTCGCTGCCGCCCTACGCCAAGGATTATGTGTATCAGCAGATCGCCGCGCGGCTGGCGCACGACACCACGCTTAGCGCCACGGCGGAAGAGCGCCAGGCGGCGCTGGAAATTTTGAGTGTGCTCAAGGAAGATTTTGCGCCTTATGCCGCTTTAGCTTCGGCGCGCGCGCAATGACAGCTAAACTCGGGAGTTCGCCACAACACGAACTCCCGAGCCGCTACTGGCAGACTTAGATGACCCAATCGCCGTGGTTATAGGCGACCCATTCCAGCACGCTCACGTGGTTGAGCGCGAAGCCGATATCACCGCCGTAGTTGCCATCACTGACAGCGTTGTGGAACAACGCAAGATCATCCGCGTAGATGCCCGTGAGCGCATCGCTCGCCGAATGATCGACGATGACGATCTGGGTGTTCTGATCCACCAGGCCGTTGTCCAGGGAGGCGAACTGGAACAGATGGAAGGTGTTGTAGTCGTAGCCGGTGACGTTTCCATCCGCGTCCTTGACCGCGAAGTCGTCCATCGTGATGTTTCCGACAAGGTGCCCGCCCAGATAGATCGATAACATGTCGTCGAGCGAGGTGTGGCCATAGTTCAGGATATCTTCGGCCGCGACCGTTACCGCAACGCTGATCTGGCCGATCTGTGTGCCGTCGTTCAGGTTGCCCGTGAGCTTGCTGCCCGGCGCCCCGCCGTAAATGACATGGTCATCGTCGGTCAGTTCGGCCCAATCCGTGCCGATCACGTTCTGGACCAGCGTCAGGCCGCCAGGCGAGGATTGCGTGTCCACGACGTGGCCTTCATGAATTTGGCCACCCACGGGCGAGCTAGCCTCCTGATTCAGATAGGCCAGGGTCATCACTTCGATCTGCTGATCGTTGCCGTTGACGGAACCCGTCCAGCCCGCTACGTCGTTGAGCCCTTCGGCCCAGTAGCCAACCCCGCCCTCTGCGGAGCCATTGATGGAGTGCCAGGTTGCGCTGTTCGATACCAGATTATCGAAACTGCCGTTGTGCGCGAGATCGACCCAGTGCCCGCTCTCCAGGCCGGTGACGCTGGCGTGCGCCGTGCTGTAGGTGCCGTTGGCCATGCGGATCACGAAGTCGAAGCCGCCGCCATTGGTGTCGAGCAGCCCCAGGCTGAGGGCATCCGCGATGCTCATCGAGATGACCTCGTTTCCATAGCTATAAGAGGTGGAGGTGTTGCCACTCCAGCCATTGGTGTACGAGATGCCCGCGGTGTCGGTGACAAGCGTTTGGCCATTGACAATCCCCGCAAACGCGGCGCTGCCCGGCTCATTCGCAAGCAAGGCGTGGAGGTCGATGGAGACGGTGCCCGCCATGTAGTCAACCACGATGCTGGCCGCACCATCTTTCGCGGCGCTGTTGTTCTGGAACGCGGTGTCGCCCACCGCGTGATTGTCTTTGGTGCTTACGGCGTCGCTGTTGCCGTTGCTATTACCGTTGCCGTTGTTGCCGTTACCGTTATTGCCGTTGCCGTTGTTACCGTTATTGCCATTGTTACTGTTGCTACTGTTGTTGCCATTATTGCCGTTTGCCATTGTGATCTCTCTTTATCTCGGTTCGATTTTAATTGAAGGTTGCTTGGCCCCACGCCATTTCTTCTGCTCCATGTTCCTGATATTCCTGTATTCAACTCCATCGCGTCTTTGTCTGCTTCACTTCATTATCCACAGGGCAGCTTGGTCATAAATCTTCGTGGCGCCAACTGCCTACTTGAGTAGAAGAACGGAGGTGGGGGGACTGTGTAGGGTATACGCCTCGGTCCCACTTTGTAAATTAGCTAAATGGATTAGCCAAGCGATCGGCTTAGCGCCCCGCGCGCATCAAACAAAAATTCTATGACTAACGGTTAGCCAGGCTAATATTTTTCCGCCATCTCTCTAATATACTATCCAAATGGCTAGCAAAAATTTGGCGATCACGCTGGCTGAGGGGCGGCGGGCCGCCGGTGTGGACGCCGCTGGCGCGCAGAGTGTCGAGGAAGTCGCGCATATTCAGGCGCGGGCGCACATTGCCTTCGGTGAGAAGCTCGCCGCGCGGGCTCAGCGCCAAGGCGCCTTTGGCGATGGCGTCGGCGGCTAGCGGGATGTCGCTGGTGATCACGAGATCGCCCGCAACAAGACCCTGGATGATGGCGTTATCGGCCACATCGAAGCCTTGCTGTACTTGTACGCTGCGCACATTGCGTAGCGGCGGTATCTTCACCGCCTGATTCGCCACCAAGGTCAGCAACACTCCGGTGCGCTCGGCAGCGCGAAACAGAATGTCGCGGATCACACCTGGACAGGCATCGGCATCTACCCAGATCTGCATCCGGCCTTACTCACGGCGCCACGCGCGCGGGCTCCGCGCTGACAGGTGGATCGTTGCTCGATGGGCGGCTGCCAGGCAAATCGTTGACGATGCTGCGCGCCAATTGCGCCAACAATTCGCGCAACTGGCGCACCACTTGCGGATAGCCGTCCGCGCGCAGGTCTTCGCGCAAATTGAACTGATGATTCAAAATTTCTCTGCCCGCCGCCGCCTCCACCACTTGATAACGGCCACTCGCCACCACCTCGCCAGTATCGGTGGCTTGGAAGGCAGCAAGATGCAAGCGCAGGCCATAGCGTGATTCTGGAACGAAATCGCGGCCACGCAGAAAATAGCGATACTGCGGCGAGGCTTCGCGCAAGGCACCGAGCAATACTTCTGGCACGGCAAGCTCCAAGCCTTCAGCCCACAAATGGCTGCGCGATACCTGCAACTGATGCTCGCCCTGTTGCAGCACCAAGCCCGATTGCTGCAAATAATCCGCCAGCGTCACACTTTCCAGCACCAGCGCGGGCAGGCTGGCATCCACTGGCGCGGCGCGCGTGGTGGTGTTTTCGCCCAGTACGTAATAACTGAGCCCCGCCGGGGCCTTGCTGGCACAGGCACAGAGCAGGGCGCTCAAGCACAGCAACCACAGCAACAAAGCGAAACGCGCGTTCATGGTTGCTTCCTCAAGGGCTGGGCTTCGGGTGGCGGTGTGCTGGGGAATACCAGGCTGCTGGGGCGGTTGCGCAGTTCTTCCGCCAGCGGGCGGAACTGATTCATCACCTCGGTGATGGATTGCAGCGTGCGCTGCATGTCGCGCGAGGCTTTCGATTCGGCGGAATAGCTCTCGGCCAGCGCCTGTAGCGAGGCCAGCGTGGCATCAAGCTGTTGCATCAGCGCCGCGCTGCGCTCGCCTGCCACCAGATCCTGCGTGGATTTGAGCAGATCCTGCATCCGCGCCAGCGAGGTGGACGCCTGGCGAGTCAGTTCGCTGACGCCGGTGAGTGCGTTTTCCACCGGCAATTCGTTGAGCTTCACCAGCAGCGCTTCGATGCTGTTGGTGAAACGGCCAATGGAGCCGAGGTCGGTGGGAATTACCGCAAGCGCGTTGAAATACTCGATGTCCTGGCGCTTGGCACCTTCCTGATATTGCAACTCCACCTGCTGTTGGCCCACCAGAAAATTCTGTGAACCTACCGTGGCGATGAGACCATCACGAATCCAGTTTTCGATGTCGGCCTTGGCGCGCGCGCTGCCCACAGCGGTATCGGGCAGGCCGAGGCGGCCAGGCTGGATTTCAATCAAGATCGGCAACTGCAAGGTGCGATCGAGCAGGTTGCGGCCCGCAGGAATGTTATCCGTGCTCAACACCCGGCCCACTTGCAAACCGCGATACATCACGCGCGAACTTTCCGTGAGGCCGCCAACGCTATCGCTCACCATGATCCAATAACGCAAGCTCTCTCGATACTGATGATCGTAAATGGCATCACGGCTGGAATATATGTAGAACTCGCTTTCCACCTTCGGCGCTTCGCCAGGGATGACGCCTGGCGGATTGGTAAAGGACACGCCACCAAGCAGCAGCGACGCCAACGTGCCGGTTTCTAGCCGCACGCCCGCGCTGGTAAGTTCTGCCTGCACGCCGCTGCTTTTCCAAAAGCGCGTCTGTGGCGTGATGAGTTCGTGAAACGGCGCTTCGATGAAGGCATCGTAATAGGTGCGGCCAGCGTGAAAGTCGTAGCGGATCTCTTCGATCTTGCCCACCACTGTGCCTTGGTAATACACCGGATCGCCGTGGGCGAACGAAAAATCGCCATCCGTCACCAGCGTAACCGCCAGGCCCGGCGTGCCGAGCGGCGTCAGCGGCGGTTCATCGAGGCCAATGAAGCTCTCACTCACACGCCCCGCCTTGCCCGGCGAAAATTCGATGTACTGCCCGGAAATCAGCGTGTTCAGCCCCGATACACCCGCCAGCGACACTGACGGCTGCACCACCCAAAAGCGCGAGTCCTCGGCCAGCAGATGGCGAAAATCACCATGAATGCGCGCGGCAACGATCACGCCATCGAGTGCAGCATTGAGCGTGATTTCCTCCACACGGCCCACTTCGACATCGAGTGTCTTGATCAACGTGCGGTTCGCTTCGATACCCGCGCCGCTCTTGAAATGGAGCGTCACCAAGGGGCCGCGGCTGCGGTAGTTGTCGTAGGCCATCACCAGCGCCGCCAGCAGCGTTACCAGCGGAATCAACCACAGGCCGGAAAGGCGGCGCACACGGCGGATGCGCGCGGGAGTGGGAGCGACATCACTCATTGATAACCCCACATTCAAAACTTACCATTCAAAATTTACCATTAAAAACTTGTCATTAAAAACTTGCCATTCAAAATTTCTCATTCAACACTATTCAGCTTCACCTAAATCTTCGGTGGTTGTCCAAAAGGCGCGCGGATCGAGGCTATGCGCGGCAAGCATGGTAAACAGCACCATGCCGCCAAAGGCCAGCGCGGCCGGGCCGGGAACGATGCTCATCAAGTTGCCCATCTGAATCAGTGCCGCCAAAAATCCCACCACGAACACATCCACCATCGACCAGCGGCCCACGAATTCGGTAAGGCGGTATACCGTGGTGGCGGCGGCTGGCGACAACCACCCGCGATAGCGCTGGCACAAGGCCAACGCGGCAATGGCCGCGAACTTGGCCAGCGGCACCAGCACGCTGGCGATGAAAATGATGCCCGCAATCAAATACGAATGATGCTCCCACAGTAGCGCCACGCCGCCCGTGATGGTGGCATAAGTGGTGCCGCCCAATTGCGTGGTGCTCATGATGGGCAGGCGGTTGGCTGGCACGTAAAGAATCAACGCGGTGAGCCACAAACTTGCGCAGCGCTGCAAATTGCCGCCGGCGCGCGGATGCAGCGCGGCGCCGCAACTCGCGCAGCTTGCGTGCGCGGCCTCTTGCACCAGGCCGCAAACCCGGCAGCCGAGCAGATCGTGGCAATCTGGTGCCTTCACGCGGCTTGCTCCTGCTCAGCCAAGAGACGCCGAATGCCCAACCCAAGCTGATACTGATCCACATGCACCAAGGACAAAATCAAAAACAGATTGAAGAGCGCATAAAACCAGAACGACGCCCCCAGATTCACATCCGCCATGCCTGCGATCTTCACCATGGCTACCAAGATGCCAAGAAAGAAAATCTCCGCCATGTTCCATACCCGCAAAAATGTGACGAAGCGCAACAACACAAAACTGTAAGCGCCTGCCCTGCCCGCTTCGAGACTAAACGCCAAGAGGCCAAGCGCCGCGAGAAATGCCAGCGGCAAACCGATAACCACCACGCCCATGAACGCCGCGAGCGCCCATTCATGCAGCGCGAACAACACCGACATCGTTTGCGGCAGCGTAAGATCGCGGTCGATGCCCGCCGCGGAAAGCTGGATGAAATCGAACACCGTGCTCGCTCCCAGGCAAATCAGCGCACTGCAACTGAACACCAAAATGCGCACGTTGGCATTGCGCCGACGATAACTCAACACACAACCACAGCGCGGACACTCCGCGCGCCGCCCCTCGATCAACCGGCCAAGATCCACCAGCAAATCGCACTCATGGCAGAGCAGACAAGTATCGGGCAAGGATGGCGCGGACGAAACCATGCGGCGGGTCGATTTCAGCAAGAAGACAAGGTGAAATTTTGCCCGAGCGCGCGGGTTGGCGATAGGGGGGCATCATCACGGGCAGGAAAGCAGACGGCTCCATAAACATGCCGGTGCTATCATGACGCATCAATGAGGGCCCAGGATGCTCCAGCAACTAGACATCGCAGACAGCGTGCGCCGCAACGTCGCGCCCCGTACCGCGCAGAAACACAAAGCCGAACTCGGCCAGTTCATGACGCCTTCGAGCGTGGCGCGCTTCATGGCGTCCCTGTTTCCACCCAGCACGCTGCACACCTGCCGTTTGCTGGATGCAGGTGCAGGGGTGGGCGCCCTGTCCTGCGCCTTTCTCGATCGCTGGGTGACGGGTGGCTTTGGCTTCGAGTCCGTCGAAGCAACCGCCTACGAAATCGACGAGACATTGCGCGGCCATCTTGTGCGGCACTTGGCTGGATACAGCCGCGTGACGCCTCGCATCATCACAGGCGATTACATCGAACTGGCAACCGCCCATGACCTGTTCACAACACGGCAGCCCACGAACTACACCCACGCCATTCTCAATCCGCCCTACAAAAAAATTAACAGCGATTCCCCACACCGCCTGGCTTTACGCCGCGCCGGCATCGAGACGGTCAATCTGTATTCCGCCTTCGTCGCGCTGGCTGCCAACGAGGCGGCGCCGGGCGGACAGATCGTCGCCATCATCCCACGCAGCTTCTGCAACGGGCCGTACTACCGCTCGTTCCGTAATTTCATCCTCGAACGGGCCGTAATCCGCCATATGCACCTGTTTGAATCGCGCAGCAAGGCGTTCAAGGATGACGAGGTACTGCAGGAGAACATCATCATCCGCCTGGAACGCGGCGGCCAGCAGGGAGTGGTGACAGTTTCGACCTCCACCGACGACAGCTTTTCAGACCTGCGCACGCACGAACATCCGTTCGATCGGATCGTGCTCCCTGATGACCCACAGCGGTTCATTCATGTGCCAACCACGCCCGCAAAAAGCGCCATCGAACGCTCACCCATCGTGCGCCATTCGCTAGCCGACATCGGCGTGAAAGTATCGACCGGGCCCGTCGTCGATTTCCGCCTCAAAGCGCATCTGCGCAACATGCCGGAGCCAGGTGCCGTGCCTCTGATCTACCCCTGCCACTTGAGCATGGCCGGCACCGTCTGGCCTGTGCCCAGCGCGAAGAAGCCCAACGCGATCATGCGCAATAACGAAACGGAAAAATGGCTTTACCCGAACGGGTTTTATTGCGCGGTGCGCCGCTTCTCATCGAAGGAGGAAAAGCGCCGCGTGGTGGCCGGCGTCGTCGATCCCGCCGCTTTCGGCGAGCATTCGATGCTGGGCTTCGAGAACCATATCAACCTGTTGCATGAGGATAAACATGGCTTGCCCGAGGCGCTGGCGCATGGGCTGGCGGTGTTCCTGAACACGTCCGCCGTCGATGAACATTTTCGGCGCTTCAACGGCCATACACAGGTCAATGCCACCGACCTCAAGCGGATGAAATATCCGAGCCGTGACAACCTGATCCAGATTGGCGAATGGGCCATGCGGCAAAGCACGCTCACGCAAGAACAGATTGACGCCACGCTGAAAACACTGACCGCATGAACGATCCCAGCGACTACATTGAAGCCGCACAGCAAATCATCGTTGCCTTGGGTTTGCCCCGGGCGCAGCAGAACGAGCGTTCCGCTTTGTGCCTGTTAGCCTTGCTGAATCTCACGCCAAGCAAGGCATGGGCGGATGCGGCAAGCCCTCTCGTGGGCATCACGCCCATCATGGATTGGGCGCGGGAGCACTATGGCAAAGACTACGCGCCGAACACCCGCGAGACAGTACGTCGTCAAACCATGCACCCGTTCTGTGCGGCCGGCCTGGCCCTCTACAACCCGGATGACTCCACCCGCCCCGTCAACAGCCCGAAAGCGGTTTACCAGATCGAGCCTGCCGCGCTGGCCTTGCTGCGCACCTTTGGTACCAAGAGATGGCACCGCAGCCTTGCGTCCTATCTGTCCGAACGGGAAACGCTGATTGCCCGTTACGCCAAGGAACGCAAACAGAACCGCATTCCGGTTGAGATTGCTCCTGGCCAGCAAATCACCCTCAGCCCCGGCGAACACAGTGAACTGATCCGCACCATCATCGAAAACTTCGCCCCGCGCTTCGCACCGGGCAGCGTGCTGGTCTATGCCGGCGACACAGGCGACAAGTGGGGTTACTTCGACGCCACCCTGTTGGCCCGGCTGGGCGTGGCTGTGGATTCACATGGCAAGATGCCTGACGTGGTGTTGCACTACACCGCAAAGAACTGGCTGCTGCTGGTGGAATCCGTCACCAGTCACGGGCCCGTCGATGGCAAGCGGCACGCCGAGCTTGCCAAACTGTTTGCCGGATCGACTGCCGGATTGGTTTATGTGACCGCGTTCCCGAATCGCGCCATCATGGGCCGCTACCTGGGCGCAATCGCATGGGAGACGGAGGTGTGGGTTGCCGATGCGCCTTCTCATCTGATCCATTTCAACGGCGTGCGCTTTCTTGGGCCTTATTCCGCCGAGTCAACGTAGGAAAACATCATGCTCTGTCATTCTCTCGAAGACGTTCGGTCCAATATTGATCGCATCGACCGGCAAATCGTTGGCTTATTGGCTGAGCGCGGCCATTACGTGGTGCAGGCAGCCAAATTCAAGCGCAGCGCCGATGACGTAAAAGCGCCGCAGCGGGTGGAGCAAGTCATTGGCAACGTTATTGCGCTCGCCAAGGAGTTGGGCGCGAATGCCGCGGTTACCGAGCAGGTTTACCGCGCCATGATTGGCGGGTTTATCGCCGCCGAACTGGCGGAGCATGGGGCTATCCACACTACGCAAGGTGAAACCTGAGCGTTTCGCACGCTGCGCGGCATTGAACCCTTGTGAACAGTTTCCGCGCCTGTGCCGGTCTCGCCTTCTATCTGCTATCTTGCCGCCACAGAAAGCAAGCCAAGGAGTATTGCCATGATTGATCACATCGGTATTGGGGCCGCTGATTTTGCAAGGTCCAGAGGTTTTTACGATGCCGCGCTGGCGGCGTTGCAGATCCGTCCTCTCATGGAGCTGACACCTGCGCAGACCGGCGGGTATCACGGCATCGGCTACGGCGCGGATGGCAAGCCCTTCTTCTGGCTAAGCAACGGCGAACCGCGTGGCGCAGGGATTCACGTGGCGTTTACCGCGCCGTCGCGCGCTGCGGTTGATGCGTTTTACCACGCGGCCTTGGCGGCGGGCGGAAAAAACAATGGCGCACCGGGCCTGCGTCCGCATTATCATCCGCATTACTATGCGGCGTTCGTCTTTGATCCTGATGGCATCAATGTCGAAGCGGTGTGCCATTCGCCTCAATAAGCACTATCCGTAAGCACTATCCGCAAATCGCAAGCCGCAAGCACTACCCGCGGCAACCGCGCCGCATGGTAAGATTACTACCCACCCTCCACTCCCCTCTCACGGAATGAAAATCGTTTTATGAAACTTTACTATCTCGCTGGCGCCTGTTCCACGGCGGCCATGATCTCGTTGCTTGAAGCCGGTCAAAAATTCGATGCCGTTGCCGTTGATCGCGGCACCAAGCGCACCGCAGATGGCAATGACTTCAACCAGATCAATCCCAAGGGCTACGTGCCGGCGCTGGTGCTCGACAACGGCGATAAGCTCAGCGAAAACGTCGCCATTCTGACTTACATCGCCAGCCTGGATAAATCCGCCACCCTTGGCCCCGCCATCGGCACGGCAAGCTACTACCACCTGCTCGAATGGCTGGCCTACCTCAATTCAGAAGTGCACAAGAATTTCAGCCCGCTGTTCCGGCCCAACCTGGATGACGCCGCGCGCGCCATCTTCAGAGAAAATCTCATCAAGCGTCTGGGTTACATTGAGCAACAGTTGAGCGCCGCACCGTTCTTGATGGGCCAGAATTTTACCGTTGCCGACGCTTATCTTTATGTTGCGCTGAGTTGGCGCGGGCACGTCGGTGTTGATATTTCCGCGCTCCCGCAGCTCACCGCCTTCTATGAGCGAGTACGCGCGCGGCCCTCGGTGAGTGAGGCATATCGGATTCAGGGTTTGTAAATAGACCAGGCGCCGCAGCGGCATAAACGCCGCGGCGCCTTTGTCGATACGCTATACGTTCAATCCGCTTTTTTGGACGACCAGAAAAAAATTCCATCCGGCGTGGGCGCCGTTTCAAATTGGCGCAGCAAGGCCAGATTTTCCGGGTCGAGCACCGATACCGTGCCACTGTACGCTGTGAGATAAAGCTGCCCGTTCACTGGGTTCACCTGCAAACCGCCGGTACCGGTGCCGAGAGCGGCGCTCGAGGCGGCGACAACCTGGCGCGTTTGCGGGTCGATCTTCCACACCTGAATACCGGCTGGCCGTTTGTTCGGTTCCGTGCCCATGTTGTAGAGATAACGGCCATCGGGGCTGAAGCGCCCCACGAACGGCGAGCCTTCGATAGTGACCGTAAAATCAAGTTGCTGATCCGCCGTGCGGTAAAACGCCACTTTGCTCGACTGCCACAAACTGGTGACGAACCAACGATCATCAGGGCTTACCGTCATGCGCTGATTCGATCCGCCCGCATCAACGACGCTCAGCAAACGCTTGCCGGGAATGTCGATCACCGACAAGGTGCCGTCGCTGACGTTGCTGGTGAAGAGCTTGCTTTCATCGCTCGTCATCGCAAAAAAGTGCGTGTTGTGTGAACCGGTGGGCAAGGTGCCGATGATTTCCCGCTTGCTGGGGTCGATCACCAGGATCGCCTCGTTCATCTCCGCGGTGACATAAAGCAAGCCGCTCGGCCCTTGCACAACAAAATGCGGGCGCAGGAATTCGCCGGTATCGAGCGTGGCTTCGATGCCGCAGTCAGCGGTGCGAATGAAGTCGATCGTGTGGCCATTGGGCCCCGCTTGGCCGATGTTCGCGGAACTGTAGATCGGCACGAACAGCAAGCGCCCATCCGCGGAAAACGCCGCTTCGTGGGGCGCCACATCCGTCTGCACTTGGCAAATCTGGGTGTCGGTGGCGGCATCGTAGAGCACGATGCCAGGCAGCGCCTTGCTCACCACGGCCAGGAGCGCCCGCGGCGCAGCCTCCTGCGCTGCGGCCAAGCCTGGCAACAGCAAGGCACACGCGAGGCAAAGCGCTAATTTTTTCATGTTCTTCACCATGGCGTTGCTCCTCTGGGCAATTTTGGTTGAGGCCCGCATCCTAGCAAGGGTGTTGGGTTATGGGTAGCCGCGTTATCATCGGCGCATTCAATGGTTTTTCGGCTCACCAGGAATGAAGTAACACCATGAAGTAACAGTAGCCGCACTGAATGCCTCAGATTCAACCCGCTCACTAAGGAGATCGTTATGAACAAATACCAAATCGCCGTCATTGTCGGCAGCCTGCGCAAGGATTCGTTCAATCGCAAGTTGGCTACGGGGTTGGCCAAGCTGGCGCCCGCGGAATTTTCGTTCACGCAGGTGCGCATCGACGATCTGCCGCTGTACAACCAGGATGACGACGCGCATCAAGCGGAAGCGGTAAAGCGCTTGAAGGCGGAGATTGCGGCGGCGCAGGGTTTGCTGTTCGTGACACCGGAATACAACCGTTCGATGCCAGGTGTGCTCAAGAATGCGATCGACCACGCGTCGCGCCCGTATGGCCAAAGCGCGTGGGCGGGCAAACCGGCGGGCGTGGTGGGTATGTCGGTTGGCGCCATCGGCACAGCCTTGGCGCAGCAGCATTTGCGTAATGTGCTCGCGTTTCTCGACGTGCCTACCTTGGGCCAGCCTGAAGCCTTCCTCCACGCGCGAGAAGGCATGTTCAATGACGACGGCAGCATCGGCGCCGCCAGCAAAGAACATCTACAGAACTGGATGAACTGTTTTACTCGCTTCGTCAAACAACACACCGCTTGAGGTGCAAACCACGGATTTATGCGTGGTCGGCGCGTCTTACGCCGGTCTTGCCTGCGCCGCGGCCGCCGCCGCGGGCGGGCTTGATGTCACCGTACTGGAAGCCAAGCGCGAAATTGGGCTGCGCCCGCACACCACCGGCATTCTGGTGCAGGAAGCCATTGAACACGCACCGCACCTGCCCGCCGCGTTGGTGCGCCCGGTGCGCGGCGTGCGCTTGTATTCGCCTTCGTTGCGCAGTTTTGATCTCTGCGCCGATGGCTATGCGTTCTTCGCGGCGGATACGCCCGCATTGCTGCGCTGGATGGCGCAGGATTTACACCGACATGGCGATGTCACCTTGCGCACCAGTGCGCGTTTTCAGGGCGCAGAGGAACAAACAGAGAATCACGCGGAAGGTTTGTATTTACCTGCGCAGGATCTGTTCACCCGCTATCTCGTCGGCGCGGACGGCGCGCGCTCGAGCGTCGCGCGGCATTTCGATCTCGGCAGAAATCGTGACTATCTGATCGGCATGGAGCTGGAATTTGCGGGGCAAGCGCATGTCGATGAGCGCTTTTTGCATGTGTTCATGGATTGTGCTTTGGCGCCTGGCTACATCGCCTGGGTGGTGCCCGGCATCGGCATTACGCAAGTGGGTTTGGCCTGCCGCCATCCGGCGCGTCTGGCGATAGAAAAATTTCTGGAAAAAATCCGGCCTCTTTGTGATTTTTCCACGCTCACCCCCTTGGAGCGGCGCGGCGGACTGATTCCCGTCGGCGGCATGGTGAGCCCCATCGCGGCACGCCGCGTGCTGCTCGTCGGTGATGCCGCTGGCATGGTATCGCCGCTCACTGCGGGCGGTATTCACAAGGCGCTCGAACTCGGCGCGCTGGCAGGCACTGCGGTGGCACAGCATCTCAAGGGGCTTGGCCTTAACCCCGAACAACGTTTGCTCGCCGCGGCGCCGCGTTATCGTGTCAAACGGCTATTACGGCGCCTGGCGAATTACGGAGTACCCGATGCGTGCATCGAAGCGGTATTTGGCAATGTGCTATTCCAGCGCTTCGCGCAACTGGTGTTCTTTCATCATCGCGGGCTGTTCAGCCGCAAGGGCTGGAATGCCGTGTTCGGTAAAAATGGCGGCTAGCGCAGCTTGCCAAGTACCCGGCCCTGGTTTTTGGTAGTACAGTAGCGCGAGGCGCAAAACAACAAAGTGAGGATAACAATGGAACAACTCTATGTTTCAAAAGTAGATACGTGGTTGGCGGCGGCACTGATCGTGGCCGGTCTGGTTGTAGTCGGAACGCTCATCGCTTTTCCTTATGCGCGCAACCCAGTTCCGCTTTTGGCGCGACTGCCTATCCTGATCATCGGCGTCGGCTTGCCTCTATGGATATTCATGAGCACGCACTACACTTTGAGTAACACCAGCTTGCGAGTCCAGTGCGGCCCCTTCTCGTGGCGCGTGCCTCTTGCCGACATCACCAGCATCACGCCAACCAGGAACCCGTTGGGCAGCCCGGCGCTGTCGCTCGACAGGCTACGCATTGACTATGGCGACGGCAAAACCCTCATGATTTCGCCCAAATTAAAGGAACAATTCCTACAGGATCTCGACGCTCGCCGAGCCGCTGCTCCCTGAAGGCAGCACGTATGTCTGGCCACCATGCCGCCTCCCCGGACAACACCGCCGTGCGCACCGCGCTGTGGCGTGCCCTGCATGTACACGCCGATGCGCCGCCGCTTGTATTTGACGATACCATCGGCCTGATGTTGGCGGCGCCAGAGGCCGATTGGCACAAGCGGCCCGACATGAGCCCGTTCACCCGGCCTTTTCGCGCGTCCATTCTCGCGCGCGCGCGCTTCATCGAAGACTTGGTCGCGGAGCAGTTTGCGCAAGGCGTTTCGCAGTACGTCATTCTCGGCGCGGGCCTCGATACCTTCGCGCAGCGGCGGCCAGAATTGGCCGCGCGGATGCAGATATTCGAGATCGATCAACACGGCCCGCAAGCCTGGAAACGCCAGCGGCTGCTTGAACTCGGCTTCGGTATTCCCGCCTTTCTGCATCTCGTGCCTTTTGATTTCGAGACAGGCGCCACGTGGTGGGAGCCCTTGGCCGCCGCAGGTTTTGCTACCGCTCAACCTGCAATCGTGGCATCGACCGGCGTCAGCATGTACCTGACACGCGAGGCCATCATGGCGACATTGCGCCAGGCCGCCGCGCTCGCGCCACATTCCACTTTCGCCATGTCGTTCATGCTGCCGATCGACATGCTGGACGCCGACATTCGTCCTGGCGTGGAACGCGCCGCCGCTGGCGCGCGCCAAAGCGGCACACCGTTCATCAGCTTTTTTACGCCACCCGACATGCTGGCGCTGGCGCGCGAGGCGGGATTCCGCGAGGTTCAGCACGTTTGTGCGGCCACTCTGGCGGAACGCTACTTTGCCGGGAGAACCGATGGCCTGCGGCCACCGCGTAATTCAGAGGAATTGCTGGTGGCAAAGACGTGAACAAGGAGCGCAGCGCATGAGCCAAGCTCCGCCTTCTCCCGAACAACTGCCGCTCACCCAGCTCAAAGGTGTGGGGCCGCAGTTGGCGGTGAAATTGGCGCAGCTTGGCCTTGGCACCGTTCTTGATCTTTTGTTCCACCTGCCGCTGCGTTATCAGGATCGCACACGCTTGACGCCGATCGCGGCGCTGCGGCAAGGCGACGACGTGGTAATCGAAGGCGTGGTGGCAGGTTGCGCCGTAGTGGCGGGGCGGCGGCGGAGTTTGATGGTAAAGGTGCAAGATGGCAGCGGCCTGACCACGCTGCGCTTCTTCCATTTCAGCACCGCGCAGAAAACCGCGCTGGTACTCGGCACGCGCATTCGCGCCTTTGGCGAGGTGCGCTGGGGCAAGGCAGGCGTGGAGATGTACCACCCGGAATATCAATTGCTGCAAGGCACCGCGCCCGCTGCGCTCGCAGAACACCTGACACCGGTTTACCCCGCCACTGAAGGCTTGCAGCAAACACGATTACGCAAATTATTGGAACACGTGTTCCTCTATATCGACCAGCAGCACACGCTGCCCGATTACCTGCCCGAAGAACTGCGCCATCAATTGGGCTTCATGCCGCTCTTGGACGCTTTGCGCGTGATTCACTATCCGCCGCCCGATTTGCTGCTGGCGCAACTGCAAAGTGGTGAACATCCGGCGCAGCGGCGCTTGGTGTTCGAGGAACTCCTGGCCAATTACCTGAGCCTGCGACGCTTGCGCGATCAAGCGCGCGCGCAAGCCGCGCCGCGGCTCAATAGCACCGGCGCCTTGCAGCAGGCGCTCTTGCGCGCACTGCCCTTCCCACTTACGCAGGCGCAGCAGCGCGTGAGCGAGGAAATCCGCCGCGATCTGTGTGCCGCGCAACCGATGCTGCGGCTCGTGCAAGGCGATGTCGGCTCCGGCAAAACGCTGGTGGCGGTGCTGGCCGCGCTGCAAGCGGTGGAAGCGGGTTATCAGGCAGCACTGATGGCGCCCACGGAAATTCTGGCGGAGCAGCATTTCCTGACACTCGATGCCTGGCTCGCGCCGCTCGGCGTGGCACTCGGGTTTCTGTCGGGCCGTATCAAAGGCAAGAAACGCGAGCAGGCGCTCGATGCGCTGCGCTCGGGCCAGACGCACATCAGCGTCGGCACACACGCTTTGTTTCAGGATGAGGTGCAGTTTCAGCGCTTGGGTCTGGTGATCGTGGATGAACAGCACCGCTTTGGCGTACACCAGCGTTTGAGCTTGCGCGAGAAGGGCCAGCACGCTGGCGCTTGGCCACATCAATTGATCATGACCGCCACGCCGATTCCGCGCACGCTCACCATGAGCGCTTACGCTGATCTGGACTGTTCGGTCATCGACGAACTGCCGCCTGGCCGCACGCCGGTGAATACGCTGCTGCTGCCCGCCGAGCGCCGCGCCGCGGTGGTGGCACGCATTGCCGCAGCTTGCATGGAGGGCCGCCAAGCGTATTGGGTGTGCACCTTGATCGAGGAATCGGAAGTGCTTGAATGTCAGGCCGCCGAAGCCACGTTCACTGAGCTCAGCGCCGCGCTGCCCGATCTGCACGTGGGCCTGATTCATGGCCGCATGAAACCACGCGAGAAAGCCGCGGTGATGAGCCGTTTCAAGGCAGGTGATTTGCACCTTTTGGTTGCCACCACCGTGATCGAAGTGGGCGTGGATGTCAGCAATGCCTCGCTGATGGTCATCGAGAATCCTGAGCGCCTGGGCCTCGCGCAGTTGCATCAATTGCGTGGCCGGGTGGGGCGCGGCGCGCGCGAAAGCCATTGTGTGTTGCTGTATCAACCGCCGCTGTCGAGTGTGAGCAAGGAGCGCCTGGGCATCATGCGCGCAAGCAACGATGGTTTTTACATCGCGCAGAAAGATCTGGAAATCCGCGGCCCTGGCGAAATTCTCGGCACACGCCAAACCGGGCTGAGCACGCTGCGCATCGCTGATCTCGGCCGCGACGGCCATTGGCAGCCACAGGTACAACGCTGGGGCGAATGGATCCGCGCGCAGCGCCCCGCGCTGGCCGAGCCGTTGATTCGCCGCTGGCTGGCGCAGGCTGAGCGCTATGGCAGTGTGTGATGCTAGAATTGTGTGCGAATCGCCGAGGAAACCTACAACGCATGGTCGATGATCCGAACTATCCCCGCTTCTTGCAGTGCATCGAACTGTTCTATTTCGCTTACCGTTCCTTCACGTCTGTGCCTGACCGCATCTTGTGGGAAAAAGACCTCGGCCGTGTGCATCATCGCATTCTCTATTTCGTTGGCCGTAATCCTGGCACCAACATCAATGAGTTGTTACAGATTCTCGCCGTGAGCAAACAAGCGCTGAACGCGCCGCTGCGCACGCTCACCGAACAAGGCTTGATTGAAGTGGAAACCGCCAGCCACGACCGCCGTGTAAAGCAGTTGCGGCTGAGCAAGAGCGGTGCCCGCCTGGAGGCGCAGCTCACCCATTCTCAGATGGAGCACCTGGCCCGTGCCTTCGCTTGCGCCGACAACGACGCACTAGACGCGTGGATGACGGTGATGCAGGCGATGCCCAAGGTGCAGCACCCTTTTGTTGACGCCATGGAAGACGCGAACACGCTGTCATGAACCCTGCTTCGTCATCCTCTGGCCGGCTCGCGGCGCTGCGGCGCGTCATCACGCTAGCCAAGCGCCGCGCGCCCGACTTCTGGCAACTGGCGCGAATGCACCGCCCGATCGGCATCTATCTCTTGCTGTGGCCCACGCTGTGGAGCCTGTGGATCGCGGCGGGAGGCGTGCCCAGTGGCCGCCTCTTGCTGATCTTCACGCTCGGCACCGTGTGTATGCGCGCGGCGGGCTGCTGCATCAACGACTACGCCGATCGCAAGGTCGATGGCAAGGTAAAACGCACTCTGGATCGCCCCATCGTGGCCGGGAGAGTGAGCCCGCGCGAAGCGCTCTATGCCTGCGCCGCGCTGTGCCTGCTCGCCTTCGTACTGGTGCTGTTCACCAACCGCTTCACGCTCATGATGAGCCTCGGCGGCCTTGTGCTGGCGCTGTGTTATCCCTTCGCCAAACGCTACACACATCTGGCGCAAGTGGTGCTGGGCGCGGCGTTCTCCTGGGGCTGCGTAATGGCCTTCACCGCGGCGACCAATACACTGCCCGCATCAGCCTGGCTACTCTACCTGGCCAACGTATTCTGGACTGTAATGTACGATACCGAATACGCCATGGTGGACCGCGACGACGATCTCAAGATCGGTGTCAAATCCACCGCGATTTTGTTTGGCCGCGCCGACCGCCTGATTCTTGGCGTGCTACAGGTGCTATTTCTGCTGACGCTGGCGCTCAGCGCTCAGCGCTTTGGGCTTGGCCTCTGGTTCAAAGGCGGCCTTTTGATCGCGGCAGGCATGTTCGTCTATCAACAAGTGCTGATTGTTCACCGCGCGCGTGACAAATGCTTTCAGGCGTTTTTGCACAACAATCAGGTGGGCGTGGTGATCTTCGTGGCGACGGTGGTGGATTTTGGAATGGCATGAGGCGTGTGCATAAGATCGCCATACTCTCTCCATACCCCCGCCATACCCCCGCCACACCATCATCACACTCTCACCACCGATATAAACGCGGCCGCCGCCAACGGCAATCGTGCCCCAGCGCGGCGAGTACGGCCACGCCGCGATCGTAATTGCGCGCTACCGAGGCGACGCCGTGTGAATCATCGCCGGGCACGATGTAAGCGCCACGCGCAAGCGCGGCATCGAGCACGGGGCGTGACGGGTATTGCTCAGTGGTTTTATCGAAGCCGCGCACATTGAAGTCGAGAATCAACTGTTTTTGCACGACAAAATCAAGGTTGCGCTCGATGCGCCGCCACACCTCAGGATGGCGCAAGGTATTAAGATAATCCGGGTCAAAAATGCGGATGAGATCAAAATGGCCGACCACGGCGGGCTCAAGCTCGACAAGCATGGCGTACTGCGCATCGAAATAAGCGCAATAAAGCGGCACGAGACCGCCCGCCTGCTGCACGGCCTTGGCGTAGTGCTCACGGTTGTAATCAATGCCGATGCCGCCCACATGGTGCACCGAGCCCACGAGATAATCGGGCTGGGTGGCCGCGAGCAAGTCGCGCACCACGGCGCTGGAGCCGGGATAGGTTTCGGTTTCAAAACCGCAGAAGAGTTCGATGCGATCCTGGTATTTGTCGCGCAAGCGGCGGCATTCGCTGAAATAGGCGCGAAAGCGCGCTTGCAGTGTGGCGGCGCTGAACTGGCTCTCGGCTTCATCGGGATAGCGCCAGGCATCGTCCAAGGGTGGCATGTGTTCGGTAATGCCGGCCCAGGTGAAACCGGCGTCGATATAGGCGTTGACGATGGCGTCGAGGCTGTCCTTGGCGTGGTGGCAAAATTGGCCGCTGTGGCCGCCATGCACCGAGACTCGTTGAGGAAGCGACACGGCTGTTTTCCCTGGAATTGACTGCACAGCACTCTACTGGAATTGCCACAGTGACGCACGTACTGGTGTTTCCCCTTCGGCGCCACGCCGGTGAGCTACAATGCCGCCGCCCTCATTCCCCGCGTCTCATCGAGAGTTGAGTTCACCGTGCCGGCTGCTTCGTCTTCCTATTCACCTTCCTGTTCACCTCCCTATACCTGCCGCGTCGTTCGCCGCATCGCGGACATTCCCGCCACGGTGTGGGATGCCCTGGCAGGCACGGAGTATCCCTTTTTATGCCACGCTTTTTTATTGGCGCTCGAGGAAAGCGGCTGTGTCAGCGCCAACACCGGCTGGCAACCGCTGCACTTGCTTTTTTCGCACCCAGGTGAAGACACTCCCTGCGCCGCGCTGCCGCTCTACCTGAAGGCGCACTCGATGGGCGAATACGTATTTGATTGGTCCTGGGCCGATGCCTATCAGCGTTATGGCGTCGCTTACTATCCCAAATTGGTGAGCGCTGTACCCTTCACGCCTTGCGCAGGGCCGCGCGTGCTGCGGCGCGACAACGATCCCGCGCTATTGCCATTTTTATGCGCACACATGCAAACCTTGGCGCGCGATCTCGATGCTTCAAGCTGGCATGTGCTGTTTCCTGAGCCCGCGCTAGGCGAGGCCCTGGGCGCACAAGGTCTGTTGCGGCGTACCGGTTGCCAATATCAATGGTTCAATCACGGCTATGCGAGCTTCGAGCACTACCTGGAAAGTTTCAACTCACGCAAACGCAAAAACCTGCGCAAGGAGCGCGAAAAAGTGCGCGACGCAGGCTTTACCTTTGCGCAGCTCGAAGGCGCAGCGATCACGCCAGCCTTGTGGGAACGCTTCTACACGTTCTACGCCAGCACCTATCACGCACGAGGCCGCAAGCCCTATTTGACGCTCGATTTTTTTCAGCGCCTCGGCAACACGCTGCCGGAACACTTGCTGCTGATTCTGGCGCAGCGCGAAGGGCAGCCTCTGGCAGGCGCACTGTATTTCAAAGGCGGCGACACACTCTATGGCCGCTACTGGGGCTGCACGCAAGAGAGCCAGTTTCTGCACTTTGAAACCTGCTACTACCAAGGCATCGACTATTGCATCCGCCACGGCCTTGCCCGTATCGATTCCGGCGCGCAGGGCGAACACAAGATTCAGCGCGGTTTCAAACCGGTGCCCACTTGGTCGGCGCATTGGATCGCGCGATCAGATTTTCGCCGCGCCATTGCGGAGTTTGTGGAAGAAGAAGAACGGCACGTCCATGGCTATTTGGAACAAGCGGCAGAGTATTTGCCGTTTCGGAAGGGATTGGAACTTTCATCGGATTAGCGTGGCTTGGCTGCTTGTATTTTTTCGCTAGACGCAGAATGACAGAACATATGTGCCAACCTTGTGGTTCATCTTCTCAATTCAGAACGCCTTGGTTCATCTGTGCAACCATACCTCCTGTAACAATACACCCTACCACTGAGACGATAGCGACCATCACAATAGCGGCGCCACTCCAAACTTTTTTCGCCCGAGGTATCCGAGAAAAAATTTTTCGATAGGCATCAAAGCCCTCATGGCATCTTATAACCCAGTAATTAGCAACAAAAATCACTAACACTAATATAGACACCGTGACACCATTGAGACTAGAAGGATACCATCTCTCTATTCCCACCCTAAGCAAGGAAAGTGTATTTACTAGGAAGAATAGCGCATAAATTTGGGTACCCACCATTACTATCATGATCCTTTCATGATAAAAGCCTCTCGGTAATTTCTGAAAAATTAACTCAAGCACTAAATACACGAACCTCAGCATATTAACCATGGTGTTTTCTCTCTAGTTTACCCAAGAACTACCTCTTCTAAGGTGTTTTATTCCAGAGCGGATCGGTTGCCTGCATTCGAAGCGATATCTCGCCGTAGTCTTCCATCGCTTGTAGAACGCCTCCAGGGTAGGTGGCTTCCAATCCAAAATAAGTGATCACCGCTGGCGCCGCGACCGTCCCCACGACAGCACCATAGATGCCTACAGTCGTATTGACCCCCATTTTAACGGGACTGATTTCTTTGTTGGCCACCTGCATTGCGTCCAACCCAATTCCGATAAGTACAGTAGCATTCCCTACCGCTCGTGCTACTCCAGTAACGGAGATGGTTTTTACATACTGATTCCCATGCCAACCGCTCTCGTAAAGCGTGAAGTTCGTGCCGATGGTGGTTTTACCCGCAACAACCTCACTGGCCGAACTGACAGACGCTAGCCCAGAATTGACCCGCGCAAGGGCGCCAACAATGCCCAGTGAATCTCTCTCTGTAGACGAGGACGGCTTCTCCTGGTTCTTCTGCGCAGTAGCATCAGTTTGTGCCAGCGCTGTATCGTCATCGTCCTCAACGTTGGTGGTACGTCCTTCCGGCTCTTGAGGCGAATCAATACCGCTCACATCTTTGTTATTGCTGCCTTTGCTGCCAGAGGCAGGGTCAAACACCTGCGCGTTGCTCTCGTTATCATCGCTACGTTCATCGTCACTGCCAGAACCGGGCACCGGTACTTCAACCTCACTATCCTTGCCACTTTCCTCGTTGCTGGCAGGAGTAAAGGCGAGCTCTTCAGCCTTGTTGCCATCACTACTTGCATCGTCGCCACCTGGATCAGGCGCTGGCACATTGATCCCACCGCCCCCATTCAAGAAACTCCAGTCGATATTCCAATCCCAACTGGGATCAAGCGCAAGCTGCCCACCCTCGACCCTGAGGTTTACCGGGAACTGTGGCGGCACCTCGTTCTTCTCTTGCGTGATGGTGATGGTTGTCGTGCCATTGTGGTTGTCGGTGTACGCGATATTTTCCTTATCGACCTCAACGCCTGCCTCAGAGAAGTACCGGGCCGTTTCCTGGTAATACTCGCCGCCGTTGTAAACCGTGTACTCCCACGTGGTTTTTTCAGGGTAGCTATAACTGCTTACACTTCCACCACCGCGTACAGGAGATGGAGGCTCATAATGTCCGTAAACTTGGACGATATCTCCGCCGAACCCTTCGAACCAATCATCAGGCCACATAGCAAATCCTCTTGAGTTAACTAAACCGTATGGACAGTTATGCCATGGCGGCATCTTGCAATTGACTATCCAATGCCGAATTAGCCACAGTTGGCGTGTGATCTCAAGGCTTTTCTCGATGAATCTGTCGCGTTTTGTGACGCAGTTCACAAAATTTCGGACTCGCGCTCAACGGATAGCGCCTCTGAGCCTGACTTGCGAGCGCCGGGGGTGGGGCGGGGGGGTGGGGGGGGGGGGGGGGCGTGGGTGGGCGAGTGCACGCCCCCCGGGCAGGGGTGACGGGGGGCCAGGCA